>NZ_JBFUGJ010000092.1:0-19375 GCF_056402975.1 Mesorhizobium sp. P3_A9
CGAGTAGGMSGCGTCGAGCTGGTCGAGCARCTGGCGCTTGACCTTCTGGCGCGTCATCGARCCGAACTGGTTCTCGATCTGGCCRCGCACGATYTCRCGYAGGCGCTCCAGCGAYTCCAGGCCRAGRTTCTTGGCGGTCTCGTCGTTGATTTCCAGTTCGYCCGGCTTCGACACTTCCTTGACGGTGACGTCGAAGGTGGCTTCCTTGCCGGCCAGATGGGCCGCCTGGTAGTTTTCCGGGAAGGTCACGGTGACCTGCTTTTCGTCGCCAGCCTTGGCGCCGACCAGCTGGTCCTCGAAGCCCGGAATGAACTCCTTGGAGCCGAGCACCAGCGGCTGGTCGGTGCCGGCGCCGCCGGCAAAGGCCTCGCCGTCGATCTTGCCGACATAGTCGATGCTGACGCGGTCGCCTTCAGCCGCCTTGCCGGTCTTCGGCTCGTAGCTGCGTGCCGATTCGGCAACGCGCTTGACCTGGTCGTCGATCTCGGTGTCCGGCACGTCGAACACCTGACGCGTCACCTTGATGTCGGAGAAATCCTTGATCTCGATCGCCGGAATGATCTCGTAGTTGAGGCGGAACTCGAAGTCGGTGCCGCCGGCCAGGATCTTCTCGGCTTCCTTCTCGTCCTCGGTCATGATGACTTCGGGCTGCATGGCGGCTTTTTCGCCGCGGCCAGTGATGATCGAACGGGTCGAATCGTTGAGAATCTCGTTGACCACTTCGGCCATGAACGACTTGCCGTAGACCTTGCGCAGGTGCTGCACCGGCACCTTGCCCGGCCGGAAGCCGTTGATGCGAACCTTGTTGCGGGCGTCCGACAGCCGCGCCATCAGCTTGGCTTCCATGTCACCCGCCGGCACGGTGATCTTGATCTCGCGCTTGAGACCGGAGTTGAGCGTTTCGGTGACCTGCATCGTAAAACCTTTGTTTTCACCAATGAGACTGCCACGGCCTCTGCCGTTTACAGCCTGCCGGTATAATCTTGCCGGGAATGGCTTTTGGTACGGAACCTGGCGATTTGACCGAAATTACGGCTCAAACTCTCCCAAACTGCGTTCCAAAATGTGAATAAGTTCTTGTTTTTCCTACTTCTTATCACATTCTGCAGAAGCGGATCGTCGCGTCCCGTCACATTTGACACGCCTTTTGTCACAGGCGAGGCTAATTTTCAACAGTCTTCGCGTTTAGGTGAATAACCACCATTTTGGCCCTCACCCGACATTCTGGCCCTCACCGACATTTTGGACCTGACCCAACATCTTGAACCTGAGATTGACAGAATGATGGCTACATGGGATTGCCGGACCACGCGGGTATGGCGGAACTGGTAGACGCACCAGATTTAGGTTCTGGCGAGAGATCGTGGGGGTTCGAGTCCCTCTACCCGCACCACCCTTCGCTCTTCGAGCGGGGTGGCAGGCCATCCATAAAATCCAACTCTCAAGCAAGGCCCTTGAAATAGTTCGTTGACAGGTTCTTATTTGCAGCAGCAGGTTGGGGCTCTGTCGTGCGTGTAGTTTCTCTAGTTCTGGCGGTAGGGTCAATTGTCGCGGCAGCAACATGTAAGGTTGAGGCCCTGGAATACACGCCTGTTTCGCCTCCAGGGCAGCAGCCGTTTCTTGTTGTTTCCGGCGAGTTCAACGAACATGAACCTGTGAACGCTTTTAGCAACGCGGTTGTGAGCAGCGGGGCCCGGAGGATCGTATTCAACTCCCCCGGCGGCAATGTCGGCAGCGCGCTTCGGTTGGGGCGTATGATCCGTGCGGCAGGGTTGGATACGCTTCAGGTTCGCCAATTGCAGTGCGCTTCAGCCTGCTCACTGGCCTTCTTGGGTGGCGTCCACCGCGTTGCCGAACCAGGTTCTATCGGCGTTCATCGGGCGTTTTTGAAACCGGCTGACGGGATGTCCCGCGAAGAAGCAAAGGCCCGTGTCCAGCTCGGAACGGCCGCAATCACATCCTATGTAGTCGAGATGGGAGTGGACCCCAAGCTGATGGAATTGGCTTCGAGCTATGACAAGGATGACATAAGATACCTATCGGCCAGCGAAATGGCAGAGTTGCGTGTGACCAATGTCGCAGCGAACCAATCGCCCGCAGATACATCGCAGGTGTCGACCAGGCCAGATCCTGCGGCGATGCCTGTGCCTGCACCCGACGCAGGGCAACAGGCGGAGAGCGTTGCGGTCGCCTTCGTCAAGGATCTGATCGAGCATCATGGCGACAACGACGATTTCGCTCTTGCTCAAGTTCAGGCGTCCTACGCTCGCACGGTCGACTATTATGGCAAGTTGACGAACCTGAGTTCGATCATTCAGGACAAGAGGAACTATTACCGGCGATGGCCTGAACGCGTGTATAACGTCCGCAATGACAGCATTGTGGTCACCTGTGCAAACGATCGCTGCATGGTTTCTGGCGTCTATGACTGGGTTGTGCGCAGCCCCTCGATACACAAGCAGGAAAGAGGCGTAGCAGACTTTAGCTACACAATATCGATTGGTCCCTATCCCAAAATCACCGCCGAGACGAGTAAGGTCCGGAGTTGATCAGCGGAGTTCTCCATCCCTGAGTCGGTGAACTTCCTTGCGAAAAATCTGTTTGGCTATTTCGTATAGTGGCACACGCCCCCGGCGGGGTACCGCAGTTGATACAAAAATGAGTCCATTCCGGTGCCGCGCCGCCGCAACGCTTGTACGGCAAGGCCCTTACACCCGATTTAGGGGTTCTGGTCTCTTGATTCGCACCGATCACCGGCATCCATCGTTATTAATATAGCGGTTCCTCGAACAGCATCTTGTCGCCGTCGACCAGCGCCTTGATCTGGGCGGTGCCGTCGCTGGCAAGCGCCAGCCTTATGCCGAACGGGCGCACCCGCATGTCGTTCTGGATCGCCATGCCCTGGCCTTCCGGCAGGTAGAAACGCTCGATACCGTAATCCGGCGCGATCGTCGTGCCCTCGCTGCGCAGGTCCCAGCCCGCTGCGACATGGCCCGATATGTCCGCCTCATCCGCGGCAGCCGGCGTCGGTGCCTTGCCGAACCAGGCGGTGGTCGGCGTCCAATAGCCGTCGGCACCTTTCTTCAGGCGGACGACAATCGACGTGTCGTCGCTGGAAAGTTTATCGGCTGGAATGTTGGCAATCATTTTCACCGGTATGCGCGAGATGTCATAGCCGAGGATAATATAGTCGCCGCGCAGCAGATCGCGCGGGTCGACGGGTTCGATCTTCAGCAGCACTTCCTTGCCGTTGCGCAGGATCGCCGCCCGGCCGGCGATGATCCAGCTCAGGAAGCCGATCTGGACGAGCGCCAGCACCAGCGCCGAGATAACAAGCCGCTTTCCGGTCATCATGCCGTGTCTCCCCCGGTGGCCGGACCCTTCATGCGTTTTTCGACCCGGATGATGACGATCGCCAGCATGCCGAGCAGCACCGCGGCGGCAAGGAAGAAGCCGGCCGTATCGAGCATCGATTGCAAGGTGACGACATAGATCATGGCGAGTTCGAAGGCGAAGCCGAGATAGGCAAGCCAGCGCAGGCCTCGGCTCTCCCGTCCTGCCAGCACGATAGCGGCGACGATGCCGGCCAGCGCGACGACCGAGGCGATGGTGAAACCGCTGTTGTAAGTGCTTTCATCGGCCAGTTCGAACTGGATGATGGCCAGACCTGTGAGGAAGCCGAGCAGCGCGTGCAGCGGCAAGCGGCCCCCAAGCTGCACGACACGGTCGACCGGCTCCGGTGCGAAGACGGCAGCCGCGAAGAGCACGACAGAGACGATGACCAGGGGGATCGCCACCGGCAGCGTCGCGTGGTTCCCGGCCAACAGCACGAGATAGAAGAGCAGCGACAGGATGATCAGGTGCCGCGCCGGCTGGCTGCGGGTCCAGAACGACACAGCAAACAGCACGACCGCCATGACGACGAAGGCATGCGGAAACTCACTACGGCTGTAATAGTCGAACCCTTTGAGGAACAGCCATGCGTCGGCGATACCGACCGAAGCGACGGTCAGCGGGTTCGACCGCAGCGCCACCGCCGCCAGCGCCGTGCCGGCGCCCCATGTAATCAGCGCGGACGCCTCGTCGCCGGACAAATGATACATCTGGCCGATCAGCGCGATCGAACCACCGAAGGCCGCCGCCGCCACGATCCATAGAGCTTCGCCGATCGCCGCATGGTCGCGCGACTTCAGCACCGCGCCGCCGACATAGCTGCCAAGGATGATGGCAAACAGCGCTGTCACCCGCGCCAGCCGCGGGATCGCATCCCAGTTGGCGGCGACGAAGATCAGGATGGCCGCGCCAAACAGCAGCGCCGCCATCATCGCCAGGATCGAGCCGAAGCTCAGTGATTTGCGTTCGTTGGCCTCGACGTCGCGCGTCAGGGAATCGGCTGTCGCGGCGTCGATCAGGCCTGCCTGGAGCCACCGCGCAATATCGGACCTGACCCGTGTCGAGTAGCCCGCCATGTCCTGCCTCCCCCGCTAGGTCGTTTTTTCAGCCGAACCAGCCAAACCGTTGACGTCACGGCACTTTCTGATTCTGGCTTCTTTGTGTCCGGTCCGTGAGGCGCGTTAATGTTGCATTGCACAATTTGCATTGCTGCCATGCAGCCATAGCGCTTTTAAATCGATATGAGCCCGCTTATTTATGGTTCGTACACAAACGGAATGATCCGCAAGAAAGACGAAACGAGAACTACCATGAACCTGATCCGCAACTACCGCAACTGGCGCCGCTACCGGGACACCGTGTCCGAGCTGAGCCGCCTGAGCAACCGTGAACTGACCGACCTCGGCATCAGCCGCAGCGACATTCCTTACGTCGCTCGCAAGGCGGTCTAATTCTTCGGACCGCAAATGGTCCGAACAAGTTTCTGAAAAGAGAACGACAATGAACCTGATCCGCAACTATCGTAACTGGCGCGTTTATCGCGAGACGGTTACCGAGCTGGGTCGCCTTTCGAACCGTCAGCTGCATGATCTCGGTATCGTCCGCGACGAAATCAAGATCATCGCCCGCCGGGCGATCTAACAGAATTTCGCTGGGGTCGACCTCCTCCCCGACCTCCAGCGAACGGTCAGCCCTTATCCTCCTCCCGAGGGTTGRCCACMAAAACGGCGCCCGCCGCACCTCCTCCCGCGGCGGGCGCTGTTTCCCCGGAGCAAAACGAGTTTTTGCTCCCGGAGCAAAATGAATTTTGCTCCAAAAGGGTTTCGCCCCTTTTCAAAACGCGAAAGAGATTTCGTCAAAGCCGACCTCCTCCCCGGCGATGACGAATASGGYCGAYCTTCACCTCCTCCCGAGGATCGACCCCCAAAACGACACCCGCCGGACCTCCTCCCCCGGCGGGTGTTGTTGTTTTCAGGGCAGGCTTCTCGACCGAGCGTGTCCCGTTACCGCAGCACGGCAATTGCAATCGCCGCACCAAGCGATTATTCCGGCGCTCATGAGCAAAAACCCCATCCACATCATCGGCGGCGGTCTCGCCGGTTCCGAAGCCGCATGGCAGGCGGCGCAAGCCGGCGTTCCCGTTGTGCTGCATGAAATGCGCCCGGTGCGCGGCACCGACGCGCACAAGACCGATAGCCTGGCCGAGCTTGTCTGTTCCAATTCCTTCCGCTCCGACGATGCCGAGAACAACGCGGTCGGCCTGCTGCACGCCGAGATGCGGCTGGCCGGCTCGCTGATCATGAGCGCCGGCGACGCCAACCAGGTGCCAGCCGGCGGCGCATTGGCCGTCGACCGCGACGGTTTCTCCGAAGCGGTGACGAAAAAACTCGAAGCGCACCCGCTGATCACCATCCAGCGCGAGGAAGTGCCCGGCGTGCCGCCAGCGGATTGGGATCAGGCGATCATCGCCACGGGTCCGCTGACTGCGCCTGCGCTCGCCCAGTCGATCGCCGAGACAACCGGCGCCGATGCGCTGGCTTTCTTCGACGCCATTGCCCCGATCATCCATTTCGACACGATCGACATGGACATTTGCTGGTTCCAGTCGCGCTACGACAAGGTTGGACCGGGCGGCACCGGCAAGGACTACATCAACTGTCCGATGGACAAGGACCAATACCTTGCCTTCGTGCAGGCACTGGTCGATGGCCAGAAAACCGAGTTCAAGCAATGGGAAGGCACGCCCTATTTCGACGGCTGCCTGCCGATCGAGATCATGGCCGAGCGTGGTGTCGAGACACTGCGCTACGGGCCGATGAAGCCGATGGGGCTGACCAATGCGCACAATCCGACGGTGAAAGCCTATGCGGTCGTCCAGCTGCGGCAGGACAATGCGCTGGGTACGCTCTACAACATGGTGGGCTTCCAGACCAAGCTGAAGCATGCCGAGCAGGTGCGCGTGTTCCGTACCATTCCGGGCTTGGAAAACGCCGATTTCGCCCGCCTCGGCGGCCTGCACCGCAACACCTACATCAATTCGCCGACCTTGCTCGACCAATCCCTGCAGCTGAAGTCGCGCCCCGGCCTGCGCTTTGCCGGCCAGATCACCGGCTGCGAAGGCTATGTCGAAAGTGCTGCCATCGGCCTGCTCGCCGGCCGCTTCGCCGCGGCCGAGAGGCTCGGCCAGGCACCCTCGCTGCCGCCGCTCACCACAGCCTTCGGCGCCTTGCTCAATCACATCACCGGCGGTCACATCGTTTCCGACGATGAGCCGGGCAAGCGCTCTTTCCAGCCGATGAATGTCAATTTCGGCCTGTTCCCGCCGGTGGAAGCTGTGAAGATCGAAGGCAAGCGCCTGCGCGGCAAGGACAAGACGGTCGCAAAACGGCACGCCATCACTTCGCGCGCGCTGGGCGATTGCCGCGAGTGGCTTGGGTTGCCGGCGCGGGCGCAAGCAGCGGAGTAGCAAACCTGGGGATTGGACCGAAGCAGAAAGTAGGATACTATCCTACTTTCTGCCCACCGGAGGCGCTCTATGGAATCCGCCGAAAAACTGTCCGTCACCGTCACGCCCGCCATGGCGCGCATGATCCGCGAGAAAGTCGAGGACGGTTCCTTCGGCTCGGCGAGCGAAGTCATCCGCGCGGCGCTCCGCGCCTTCCAGCGCGAAGAGGAAGAACATGCTGAACGCATGGCCTCGATCCGGGCCCGGGTGAAGGCGTCGATCGAGGATGCGAGGCCAAGCCACTCGGGAGAAGAGGTTCGCAAGCACCTCCGGGGGCTCTTTGACCAATATTCGAGCCGCGCTGATGATTCAGCGGCTTGATGTCGAGTACCAAGAGGACGCCAGGGATGACCTGGCCGACATTTTCAGACACATCGTCGAGGCCGGCGGAAGTCCTGACGTCGCACTGTAATTGGTTTTGCGTATCGAAGACCGCTGCCAGAGCATCGGCAATGCGCCTCGAGGCGGCCGCTCCCGCGACGACATCGTGCCCGGATTGCGAACAGTTCCGTTCGAGCATTCCGCCGTCATCACCACATCGTCGACGGCGATCTCGTCCGCATCGTCAATATCTTCTATGGCGGCCGCGATTACGAGACACTGATGCGCGATGGCGGTTCGAGCGACCCCTCTTAGCGGACAAAACAGCTATTCAGCCGGCTCAGCACGCGCCATCGGCAACCCCGGCTTGCCCGCCTCACCCGGATTTCGCCTGACATAGGCCGCCTTCAGCGTCTCCGATGTGTCACGCGAGCCGTCATGGCTCCAGCCGGGCGGCTTGATCAGGTAATTCAGGCGATCGCTGAGCGTCAGCCCCCGCGCAAACGCATCCCTGAACATGCCGATCCACTCATGAAACGCCACTTTCAGCGGGTTGAAGGTGCCGAGATTCCTAACGATGCCGTAGCGCGGCCGGTCGTCCTCCAGCTCCTCGACGAAGGTGCCGAACATCCGATCCCAGATGATCAGCGTGCCGGCATAGTTGGCGTCGAGATAGCGCGGGTTGGTGGCGTGGTGGACGCGGTGGTGCGACGGCGTGTTGAAGATAAGCTCGAACCAGCCCCACATCTTGCCGATCGTCTCGGTGTGGATCCAGAACTGCCAGACGAGGTTGAAGCCGAAGGTGAAGGCAATCACCGCCGGATGGAAGCCGAGCAGCACCAGCGGCGCCTGCAGCACGAACATGAAGGTGAACAGCCCGGTCCAGCTTTGCCTGAGCGCCGTCGACAGATTGTAGTGCTGGCTGGAGTGATGGTTGACATGCTCGGCCCACACCCAGCGCACCCGGTGCGCGATGCGGTGGTAGACGTAGTAGCGCAGATCATCGAGCAGGAAGGCAGCCAGGAACACCCACACCGACAGGCCAAGATTGAAGACGCGGAACTGCCACAGCCAAAGCAGCGCCCAGTAGGAGACGACGCCCAGCAGCAGCCCGGCGACGACATTGCCGGTGCCCATCATCAGGCTGGTCAGCGTGTCACGCGTCTCGAACGAGCCCTTGGCGCGACCGGTGCGCACCAGCCAGAGCTCGATCAGGATGGCGGCGACGAAGAACGGAATGGCCAGTTGGGTGACCTGTGGAAAATCATAGCTGTCCATCACGCGGCCTCCCTGGCGGAACTTGCATGGTGCGGCCCGAGAACATTCAGCAAGGCCTGCGCATCGCTGGCACCGGCGAAGCGGAATCGGCCGCCTTTCCAGGTGAAGTCCGTCAGCCGCATCAGAATTGTGTTCGTCTCGTCGGAATTGGACATCGAGACGTCGGCAGCCGTGACGATGCGGGTCAAAAAGCAGTCGCCGATGCTGTGAACGATGCCGATTCGCCCTCGTCCAAGGTCCAGAAATGCTGTTTTGGCATCCGCCGTCAGGCGGACTGTAGAAGCCATCTCGTCAGGATAATCCTCCGCGAAACGGCGCAACGCCTGATCCGCGTCGGCCAGCGTCGCCGTCTTGCTGCCGCCGGTGAAATGCACGGCGGCGACCGACAGCGCAATGCCAAGGGCGACGATCGCGACCAGCACGGGCAAGCTCATGGATTTCCTCCGGGCCAGCCTGTCGTCTTCGGCGACAGTTCTCGGCTCGGCCGAATCCTTAACACGATTGACGTTTACGTCAAAGTGCCGGCCAGCCCTTGCTCGCGCGTCGCAACAGCAGCCAATGCCGGCGCAAGGCGGATAGCCGCACGACGCCTTCGAGCGGGCGCGACCCTTCCATCTTGTCGAGATAGGCACGCGACAGGGTCAGCGGCAGGAATGCCGGGCGCAACGCCACCGGCAGCCCAGCTGCGCCCCGCTCGAAAGCCGAAAGGTGTTCGCGCGCCAGCGCGATCATAGCCGCCACGGCGCGTTGCGCGCCAGGCCCGCCATCGCGGGCAACAAACTCTTCCGGCGACGATCCCGCCGCGGCCAGGAGATCAGCCGGGATAAAACACTGCCCGCGCTTGCGGTGCAGCGGCAACAGCAGCAAGAGGCCGGTCATCGCCTGCGCACAGCCCGCCCTGCCCGCCAGTTCGGCGAACGTTGGCGCCTCGTCGGGATCGAGCACCATCGCCGCAAGCTGGATGAGCGCGGCTGCCGTCTCGCCGCAATAGCCTTCGAGATCGGTGCGCGAGGGCATCGGATCGTCGTAGAGATCGAAGATGCGCGCTTCGAGCATGTTGTCGAATGCCAGCTTTGGCAGGCGATCGGCAGAAATTGTCGCCTTCAGCGCGTCGGCGACGGGATGGCCGACGCCCGCGCCATCATTATCGGCGGCGATGAGGTCACGCCACCATTGCAGCCGCACCTCGCCCGGCAACGGCTCGTGGATGCGGTCGCGGATGCCGGCGATTTCGGCATTGAAAGCGTAGAGCGAAAACAGCGCRTCGCGYYTGTCSRCCGGCGCRTAGAGCGCYGYGAGATAGCGGTCGTGGTCGGCGGYGCGYACCGCGTCCATGACGGTTTCTGCATTCTGCGCCATATCARTCGACGGCGATGAGCGCGGCAGCCACGGCGCGATCTTCCGCCAGAAGSACATTGTAGGTCCGCACCGCAGCACCCGTCGACATCGGATCGGACGCAATGCCTGCTTCTTTCAGCGCCGCCCGCAGCGCCGCCGGCAACGGCCGGAGATCCCTGCCCATGCCGACCAGCAGGATCTCGACCTTGTCGGCCTCCGCCAGCAGTCTTTCGAAATCCGCCACCGTCAGCGCCAGCGGATCTGCCGGCTCCCAGCCATGGATGCCTGTGGGCAGGCACAGCAGCGAGCCGCGATGCGACATGTCGGCAAAGCGGAACCCGCCATTGCCGTAGGCCTCGATCGGCGCGCGGCCGGGGAAATGCGCCTCGCGGATGACGATGCCTTTGCCGGTCACCACTCTGTCACCCCTTCGGGGCCGCGCGTCAGGTCGCGACCGCCTTGCCGCCGCTGACCGGCTTCTCCTCATCGGCCGAAGCCTGCGGCCGCAGCTTGAACAGGATCAGCAGCGGTGCRGCGATGAAGATCGACGAATAGGTGCCGAAGACAACACCGAACAGCATCGCCATGGTGAAGGAGCGGATGACTTCGCCGCCGAACAGCACCAGCGCCAACAGCGCCAGGATTGTCGTCACCGAGGTCAGCGTCGTTCGCGACAGCGTCTCGTTGATGGCATTGTTCAACAACTGCGGCAGCGGCATTCGCTTGTATTTTCGCAGATCCTCGCGGACGCGGTCATAGACCACGATCGTATCGTTCAGCGAATAGCCGATAATGGTCAGGATCGCCGCCAGCGACGACTGGTTGAACTCCAGCCCGGTGATGACGAAGAAGCCGAGCGTCATGACCACGTCGTGCACCGTCGCMACGATAGCACCGACCGCGAACTGCCACTCGAARCGGAACCAGACATAGACCAGGATGCCGATCAGCGCGACCAGCATGGCCATGGTGCCTTGCTTGGCCAGTTCGCCGGAGACCGTCGGTCCCACCACTTCGACGCGGCGGAAATCATACTGGTCCTGCAGCTCGCCGCGCACCTTGTCGATGACCGTCTGCTCGGCATTCTCGCCGCCATCCTGCGTGCCGACGCGGATCAGCACGTCGTTCGGCGCGCCGAACTGCTGCACCTGCACTTCGCCGATGTTGAGCTCCATCAATCGGCTGYGGATGTCGCCGATATTGGCATCGCCGCTCTTGGCCTTCACCTCGATCATCGAGCCGCCCTTGAAGTCGATGCCGTAATTGATGTCGACCGTCATGAACAGCACCACGGACAGCACCGACAGGAAGCTCGACAGCGCGAACGTCCAGCGGCGAATGCCCATGAAGGGAATCTTCGTGCCCGGCGGAATGAAGGTCACCGGCGCCTTCGGCAGTTCCTTCGGACGGGCGCGGCGCAGCCAGATCGACACCAGCAGGCGCGTGAAGGTGAAAGCGGTGAAGACCGTGGTCAGGATACCGATGGCGTAGGTGATGGCAAAGCCCTTCACCGGGCCGGTGCCGAGATAGAACAGCACCACCGTGGCGATCAGCGATGTGACGTTGGAATCAACGATGGTCGCCAGCGCCTTCGAGAAGCCGGTGTCGATCGCCTGGATCACAGAGCGGCCGGCACGTCGTTCCTCGCGGATACGCTCGTAGATCAGCACGTTGGAATCGACCGCCATGCCGATGGTCAGCACGATACCGGCAATACCAGGCAAGGTCAGCGTCGCCCCAAGCAGCGACAACAGCCCGACAATCATCGCCACGTGCACCGCCAGCGCGATGTTGGCGAGGAAACCGAGGAAGCCGTAGGCGACGAACATGAACGCAACGACGAGGATCGAGCCGATGATGCCGGCGACCTTGCCGGCATGGATCGAATCCTGGCCAAGGCCCGGACCTACAGTGCGCTCTTCGATGACCGTCAATGTCGCCGGCAGCGCGCCGGCGCGCAACAGTACGGCCAGGTCGTTGGCGCTCTGGGCGGTGAAATTACCGGAAATCTGGCCGGTGCCGCCGAGGATCGGTTCACGGATCTGCGGCGCCGAGATCACCTGGTTGTCGAGGATGATGGCGAACAGCTTGCCGACATTCTGCGAGGTTGCCTGGCCGAAGCGGGCGGCACCTTTCGAATCGAAGCGGAACGAAACCACCGGCTCGTTGTTCTGCGAATTGTATGTCGCCTGCGCGTCGACCAGGTTTTCGCCCGAAACGATGACGCGGTTTTCAATCAGATACGGAACCGGCGGATCGTCCTGGGAATAGAGCACCGAGGAGCCGGCGGGCGGGCGCCCCTTGAGCGCGTCCTGCACCGGCATCGACTGGTCGACCATCTGGAAGGTCAGCTTTGCGGTCTGGCCGAGAATTTCCTTCAGCCGCTGCGGATCCTGCAGGCCCGGAACCTGGACAAGGATGCGGTCGTCGCCTTGCCGCTGCACGATAGGCTCGGTGGTGCCGAGTTCGTTGACGCGGCGCTCGACCACTTCGATCGATTGCGCCAGTGCGGTCGATGTGCGGTATTTGATGCCGGCGTCGGTAACGGTGAACTTGAGCAGGCCCGGTTCGGAATCGTCCAGCGCCATTTCCTGGATGGAACCGCCGGTGAACAGGCCGGCGGCGACAGGATCGGTCAAGGTCTTCAACGCCGTCTTTGCGGCGTCGAGTTGGGCTGGATCCGTGATGCGGACCTGCAAGGTCCGCCCGGTGCCGGCAAGGCCGGTATAGCCGATCTTGGCGTCGCGCAGCAGCGTGCGGATTTCGTCACGTGTCGTCTCCAGCCGATCCTTGATCAGATCGTTCTGGTTCATCTCGAGCAGGATGTGCGAACCGCCCTGCAARTCGAGRCCSAGCGTCATCTGCCGCTTCGGCACCCARCTYGGCAGYTGMGCCAGYGTGCTGGYGGGGAAMAGRTTGGGCGCGGCRAGGATCAMYGTGRYGGCCACGGCCASCCAGATCAGGATCATCTTGAAGCGCGAAAAATACAGCATATGGCGTCGTCCGTCAGAGCGTGTCCGCGGATCGCTCCGCCTGGAATTGGATTACTTCTTGGCGTTCTGGTTGGCTACCGGTTCGCCCTTGACGCGCACATCGGCGATCGTCGAGCGCAGCGCCGTGACCTTGGTGCCGCCACCGAGGTCGATCTCGAGCTCGTTGTCATCGATCACCTTCGTCACCTTGCCGACGAAACCGCCGCCGGTGACGACCGTGTCGCCGCGACGGACCGCCGCCAGCATCTCGCCGCGCTTCTTCAGCTGCGTGCGCTGCGGGCGGATGATCAGAAAATACATGATCACGAAAATCAGGACAAACGGCAAAATGCTGATGAGCATATCGGGAGAGGCGCCGCCGATGCCTTGGGCGTATGCCGGTGTCACGAACATCGAAAGTACTCCTGAATTTTGAAAACAGCCGCCAACCGTCCTGCGGAGTTTGGCGGCCCCTTGAAATTTGGCCGGAATATAGTCGGTAAAGTTGTCAATGCAACTGCGCGGCCAGCCAAATCGGCTGCTTTTCCGGCTTGTTGAGCCGTGTTAGAGCATGACCGCGAAAAGCGCGAGCCGGTTTTCCGAAAAGATCACGCTCGAACAAAAGGTTGGAACCGGTTTCGAATCCGACGGATTCGAACGTGCCCAACCTGCCCGCCCCAGGAAACGAACCAAAAAGACCTGAAATGACCGACAGCAGCATCGACGCCCTCAACAAGAAACTTGACCGCCTGATCGAGGCTGTCGGCCGTCTCGCCCCGCCGCCGGTGCCTCAAACCGACCTCGGCGAGGCCGACTGCTTCGTCTGGCAGGCCGATCCGGGCTATCTGGAGCCGGTGCGCAAGGTCAACCGGGTCGATATCGGCCTGATCCGCGGCGTCGACCGTGTCCGCGACATCCTTGTCGACAACACAGAGCGCTTCGCCGCCGGCTTTGCTGCCAACAACGTGCTGTTGTGGGGCGCGCGCGGCATGGGCAAATCGTCGCTGGTCAAGGCCGTGCATGCCGAGATCAATGCCAAGGCCAAGTCCGACCTGCCGCTGAAGCTGATCGAAATCCACCGCGAGGACATCAACACGCTGCCGAAGCTGATGGGTTTGCTGAAGGCGGCCCCCTTCCGCGTCATCCTGTTTTGCGACGACCTGTCCTTCGATCATGACGACACCTCCTACAAGTCTCTGAAGGCGGCGCTCGAAGGCGGCGTCGAAGGCCGCCCGGCCAACGTCATCTTCTACGCCACCTCGAACCGCCGTCATCTGTTGCCGCGCGACATGATCGACAATGAGCGTTCGACCGCCATCAACCCGTCCGAAGCGGTCGAGGAAAAGGTCTCGCTGTCCGACCGTTTCGGACTTTGGCTCGGCTTCCACAAATGTTCGCAGGACGAATATCTCGAGATGATCAACGGCTATGCCAGCCATCACGGCCTCGACATCGATCCCGAGCAGTTGCGGGCAGAGGCGCTGGAATGGGCGACCACGCGCGGCAGCCGCTCGGGTCGCGTCGCCTGGCAGTTCACGCAGGACCTGGCCGGCCGGCTTGGCAAGCCGCTGAAGGATTGACCGCGTCGCTAAAGCACAATCCAGGATGTCATTTGGGCGGCCGCGCCCGCCGCAAATCGCGCGGCGTCTGGCCGATCTCGCGGCGCATCCAATGCGCCAGATGCGACTGGTGCGCGAAGCCCGTCAATTCCGCAACCTCGCTTGTGCTGAGATCGCCCTGCTGCAGCAGCATACGCGCACGTTCGACGCGACGATGCAACACGTAGCGATGCAGGGTGACGCCCGTCGCCACCTTGAACCATGTCCGCAAATGCGAGCTGCTCGCACCGGCAACCCGGCTTAGCCGATGGATTGAAAGCGGCTCATGGAGAGCGTCCTCGATGTATTCCAGGACGCGCTTGAGCTGGGTATCCGACAGCCGGTTCGTTCGATCGGTGTCTATATCGTCGACGCCAAGCAGCCTCACCGCGAGCGCAGCGCCAATGCTGTCGGCAAACAGTGAGCCGCTCGGCGCGCCTACATCGAGATCGCTCTGAAGTGCTCGAGCAAGATGCTCGATGCGCTGGTCACGAAGCAAATGGCGCGTGTCGAGCCGCGTCACCAGCGCCCTGCCGCCAAGTTCCGCCGCTACCCTTTCCATCAAGGCTGGCTGCAAGTCGATCTCGATCGTCTCGAACGCGGTCTCAGCCTCGAAACCACCCTCCTCGCCTGCCGGCACCAGGTCGATATCGCCGGCGCGCCTGACGAAATATCGTCCAACCTGATTGCAATAGGAGCGTGTCGCCGCGCTTGCGTGCACCATGATGCGATGGTGTGGCGCCCGGGCAAGACGATGGACGCCCGCCTCGATATGCCGGGAAACCATTGTCACGTCGGACGGAGATCGGGCCGGAGCGAATTGCGGACGCATGCTCTCTCGATTCATGGCGAAACCTGCTCAAGATTTGGCAATTCCCGCGCGATTTTCAATGCCGCGAACATGTACTCACGCCTCTCCATCAAGCTTGGAAGAGAGGTTGCCATGAGTTTCTATGTTGTTGTCGGAGCAGGCCCGGTTGGTCGCGAGACCGCTCGCCTTCTCAGCGAAGAAGGACATGAGGTCGTTCTCACAAGCCGAAGCGTCGGTTCAAACGCGTTGCGGAACGTGCGAGCCGTGCAAGTCGACGCCACGGATGCTTCGGAACTGTCGCGTATCTGCCAAGGCGCCGATGCGATCTTCATGTGTGCCATGGCCACATATCATCGCTGGCCGACCGACTTTTTCCCCATCATCGACGGTACCGTGCGCGCGGCCGAAGCGGCCGGCGCCAAGCTCATCGTGCTCGGAAACCTTTATGGTTATGGGGAAAATGCCGACAGCCCGCTTCGCTCCGACCTGTCGCTGGACCCGACTTCGAAGAAAGGAACCGCCAGGACGATGATGTGGCAGCGGGCGGTCCGTGCCGATGTGCCGGCGATCGAAATTCGCTCCAGCGACTATCTCGGGCACGGCGCGATCAGCTACTTCTCACTGGTGGCGCTGCCCTCCATCATCGAGGGCAAGCCCACCGCCTTCATTGGAGACCTCGACGCAACTCATGCCTGGAGCTTCACTAGGGACGTCGCGAGCACACTTGTCGCGGCTTCCCGTTACACGGGCGAATGGGGACGGGCGTTTCACGTTCCCTCGCAACACGCCTCACCCCGGAATCTCATCCAGAAAACCGCGGCGATGCTCGCACGAGAGGTTTCAGCTATACGTTCCTATTCCGTCCCGGAGATGGAATCCTTGGGCATGCATGAGCTCATCGAGATGAGCTACCTCTTCGAGAGCCCCCTGCTGGTTGATTCCTCCGACACCGAGGCGCTTCTGGGCGTGAAGGCTAGCAGCCTTGAGGAGATGATCGCCGACACGCTTCGCGATCATATGTGAAACCCTACGAGCGGGCTTTTGGACAAAACTGAAAAAGCCCGCTCCTTGCGGAACGGGCTGAGCCGGCGGGCCGGACTGGAGGTCAGACGGCCCGCAAATCGCTTTTTTTATTCTATTCGAGATAGCCTGACGGATCGACCGGGGCAGAGTTCTTGCGCACTTCGAAGTGCAGCTTCGGCGAGTCCGTCGTGCCGCTCATGCCCGACAATGCGATCTCCTGGCCGCGCTTGACCTTCTGGCCGCGCTGCACCTCGATCGAGCTGGCATGGCCGTAGACGGTGACCAGGCCGTTCTCGTGGCGCACCAGCACCGTGTTGCCGAATTCCTTGAGCCCGTCGCCGGCATAGATGACGACGCCGTTCTCGGCCGCCTTGACCGGCGTGCCCGTGGGCACCGCGATGTCGACGCCGTCCTTGCCCGCTCCGAAGCCGGAGATCACCCGGCCGCGCACCGGCCAGCGCATCTTGCCGATACCCGTGGCGTCCGGCGCCACCGCGTCGTCGTCCTCGGCCTGCTGAATGACCTTCGCGTCTTTTTTCGGCGGCGTGTAGGATGCCAGCGTTTCCGACGGCGTGGTCTTTGCTGCCGGCTGCGTCGTGGCTGTGGTTACCGGATCGACCTTCGCCGGCTTGGCGCTGGCGACCGTCGCGGTTCCGCCGGCCGGCACCTTCAGGGTCTGGCCGATCTTGAGCAAACCATCCTTCATGCCGTTGGCCTGCTTCAGCGCAACGACGCCGACGCCGGTCTTCCTGGCAATCGAAGACATCGTGTCGCCCGATTGGACCGTATAGGTGCCCGCAGCGCCGGTTGCCTTGGCGACCTGCGCCGGCTTGGGCTCCTTGGGCTGGCTTGCGGCCGCTGACGCATCGACCTGAGCGGCGGCCTTACCTTCCTTGAGCTTCGGCTGCTGCGGCAGCACGGCGACCTTGTCCGGCGCGGTGGCCGGCAGATCATGCTTGCCGTCCTTCGCCGGTTTTGCATCGGCGACTTTCGGCTCGGCCTTGCTCGAATACGCATAGGCAGGGATGACCAACTTCTGGCCCGTCTTCAGCCCTTTGGTTGCGCTCAGACCGTTCACCTTCATGATGACGTCGGCCGGCACCTTGTAGTGCAGCGCGATGCCATTGATCGTTTCGCCGTCCCGCACGACGATTTCGGTCGCGTGCGGCCTGCCCACTTCTGCCATCTTCGGCGCGTCGGGCTGGGCATTCTTGAACGGTTTCGCAGCCGGCTCGACAGTGCCGGTTGTCGTCCTGTCGACATGGGGAGCAGGCCGAACCATGGCCGGTGCCGATGCGACACGCACCGGATTGGCTGCAGGCGCGAGTGCTGGCGCGGCCTGAGCTGAAACGGGCGGCGGCAACGGCCGGCTCGAAACCGGCTCGAGGCTGGAGCGGCTGACCGACTGGGTGTGGCTGCCGTCAAGCGGAGCGGCCGAGACATCACCCGGATAGGGCTGCACGGCATCCTGCTTGTTGATGATGGCGCGCTGATTGTTGGTCGAGGAAGTGAAGACATCGTCGACACTGTTGAACCGCGAAGCCTGGGAACTGCACCCGGCGGCAGCACCCGCAATCATGAGAACAGCGCAGCCCCGCGCCAGATTGCGACTGTTTGTCTTCAAAACACTGAGTTGCATCGCACTAACCCGCACAAACGCTGCACCAACTGAGACAGGATTAAAGCGCGTTAATGTTACTGGGCGGTTAACCCATTAGAATCCGACGAAAATTTTCTTAAAACATTTGGGGCCACCTCGGAGTGGCCAGCGGCCCGGGCTTGGTCGGTCGGGAATGCTGGTCTGCGGCAACCGAGCCTGGCATCCCTTGAAGATGTAGCGCAGACCTGGATCATCGGTACGGACCCAGTGCGAGGATCGAGCGGCAGCGCCACCTGTTCAAGGATGCTTCGTATTTCAGCAAGCTTGTTCATGTCCGTGCGACACTTCTGAAATAACCCCACCTGTTGCGTTGGGGTAACGGTACTTCGGGGTTGAGTTCAGATAGGGTCGGGGCGGGCTTGGGGGGTACTTCTATGAAACGTTTTCTGATTGCCGTGACGGCTGCCGCTGCTTTGGGTGCCGTTGGGCACGCATCCGCCGCCGATCTCACCGAGGCGCAGGTCGCCGCCAGCTATGACTGGAGCGGCCTCTATATCGGCGCCAATGGCGGCTGGGGATCGAGCCACTCCTGCTGGGACGCATCGTTCTTCGGCCTGTCTTTCAGCGAAGGCTGTCACAACGCCACCGGCGGCGCACTCGGCGGGCAAGTCGGCTATCGCTGGCAGCGCAACGACTGGGTGTTCGGGGTGGAAGCGCAAGGCGATTGGGCCGATCTGAAGGGCTCCAATCAGTCCGAATTTATCCCGGTCTTTACAAATCGCTCGCGCGTCGACGGGTTTGGATTGTTGACTGCCCAGGTCGGATACAGCTTCAGCAACGCCCTCGTCTACGTCAAGGGCGGGGCCGCCGTAACGCGCAACCATTTCGAGGTCGTCACCACATTTCCTCCCAATACGCTTGCCGGCACGACCGATGACCAGACCCGCTGGGGTGGCGCTCTAGGCGCCGGTGTTGAGTACGGTTTTGCTCCGAATTGGTCGCTTGCGATCGAATACGATCACCTGTTCATGCCCGACAAGACCACCGATTTCGCGTCCGTCGGGCTGCCCTTCCCCTTCGGCACGGACAACATCAGCCAGAGCGTCGATCTCGTTGGCTTGCACCTGAACTACCGCTTCGGCGGTTGAGCCTAGATCACCGCTGCGACGCTGCGCAGGATCGGCTGCAGGCGCACCATGCCGATGTCCTCGCGCTCGAAACGGCTGCCGACCTTGGTTAGCTTGGCCAGCACCTGCTCGCCCTCCTCCGGCCCGATCGGCGCGATGACGATGCCGCCGCTCGACAATTGGTCGAGCAGGAAGCGCGGCAGGTTGTCGAAGGCGGCCCAGACGACGATGCGGTCGAACGGCCCTTCGGCAGGCAGGCCGCCAGAGCCGTCCGCCTGGCGCACGATGACATTGCCGATGCCGAGTGCCTCGAAACGCTGTCTGGCTTGCTCGACCAGCGTCTTGTAGCGATCGACGGTCACGATACGCGCCGCCAGCCGCGACATCACCGCCGAAGTATAGCCGGAGC
>NZ_JBFUGJ010000093.1:0-19236 GCF_056402975.1 Mesorhizobium sp. P3_A9
CCCTTTATTCTCGGCATATTCGGAGCGGATGGCTTCGAGGTGCTGTCTCTGCTGGTCTCGGTGCATCTGCCGATCATGCTGATGGCCTCGATCGTGCTGTTTGAAGTGTTCGGCCGCGGCGGCAGCGAACCCGTGCATTTTTTGCGGGTTGTCCGTAGCTTCCTCAGGCGGCTGTTCATGAATCCGTTGATTATCGGCATTCTGGCGGGGCTTGCATGGCGCATCACCGGTACGCCGCTGCCCGGTGTCGCCATGCGCCTGGTCGATGCGCTGGCCGGTACGGCGGGGCCGGTGGCGTTGTTCGCCATGGGGCTCAGCCTGCGTCGCTTCGGCATTTCGGGCAATGTCCGACCGGCACTGGCGCTTTCGGCACTGAAACTGTTCCTGATGCCGGCGCTGGTCCTGGTCTTCGTCTGGTTGCTCGGCCTGCCGCCCTTGACGGCCAAGGTGGCCGTGATGGTGGCCGCGATGCCATCCGGCGTCAATTCCTATCTGATCGCGGTGCAGTTCAACACCGGCCAGGCTCTGGCGTCGAACCAGATGACCATCGCCACGGCGTGCGCKGYTSTTACMACGRCSTTCTGGCTGACGGTGGTGGTTCATGTTTTTGGCTAGGGCGCGCCACCAAATGGGAATATGCCCTTGTGAGGCCCTCGTCTCGGGCTGGCCCAACCCCTATATGCCATMTTGCGATTGCTTGCSGGSCTTGCCCTAGGTAAAGAGCAGTGGCTCCRGCGTGCCGGCTTCCGCCCGTTACGCACGCTCACCGAAGAATTCACAGACCGGCCCGTCAGGGTACCGAAACGGAGGATAGACCATGCTTCAGAAAACCAGCCATTTCATGCGGCAGGCCAATCTCATCAACGGCGAATGGGTGCAGGCCGACAGCGGCCAGACGGTCGACGTCAACAACCCGGCCACCGGCCTCAAGATCGGCACCGTGCCGAAGTCGGGCAAGGCCGAGACGCGCCGCGCCATCGAAGCCGCAGCGGATGCTTTCAAGACCTGGCGCAAGACGACCGCGCTCGAGCGCTCGAAGCTGCTGCGCAAGCTGCATGACGCGATGATGGACAATCAGGACGTGCTGGCCGAGTTGCTCACCATCGAACAGGGCAAGTCGTTGTTCGAATCGAAGGGCGAGATCGGCTCGGCCGCGGCCTACATATTGTGGTTTGCCGAGGAAGGCCGCCGCACCTATGGCGACGTCGTGCCCTCGCCATGGGCGGACCGCCGCATCCTGGTGACCAAAGAACCGGTCGGCGTCATCGCCGCGATCACGCCGTGGAATTTCCCGTCCTCGATGCTGGCCCGCAAGCTCGGCCCGGCGCTCGCCGCCGGTTGCACCGCCGTCGTCAAGCCGGCCTCGCAGACGCCGTACTCGGGTCTTGCCTGGGGCGCGCTTGCCGAAGAAGTCGGCTTCCCCAAGGGCGTCGTCAACATCCTGACCGGTTCGGCCAGCGAGATCGGCGACGAAATCTGCGCCAACCCGCTGGTGTCGAAGATCACCTTCACCGGCTCGACCGAGGTCGGCAAGCTGCTCATCCAGAAGTCGTCGGTCACCGTCAAGAAGGTGTCGATGGAGCTTGGCGGCAATGCGCCATTCATCGTCTTCGACGACGCCGACCTTGAGCGCGCCGTGGCCGGCGCGATCACCGCCAAGTACCGCAACTCCGGCCAGACCTGCGTCTGCACCAACCGTTTCCTCGTCCAGGCCGGCGTCTATGATAAGTTCGTCGAGAAACTGGCCGCGGCCAGCAACGGGCTGAAGGTCGGTTCCGGCCTCGAAGACGGCGTCCAGCAGGGACCGCTGATCGACGAGAAGGCGGTCGAGAAGGTCGAGGAGCTGATCGCCGACGCCACCTCGAAGGGTGGCAAGATCGTCGCCGGCGGCAAGCGCCATGCGCTCGGCGGCTCGTTCTTCCAGCCGACGGTCATCGCCAATGCGACGCCCAAGATGCGCTTCATGAAGGAAGAGATATTTGGCCCGGTCGCGCCCGTGTTCAAGTTCGAGACCGAAGCGGAAGCAATCGCGCTCGCCAATGACACCGAATTCGGCCTTGCCKSCTATTTCTAYACCGGCGATCTCGGCCGCGCCTTCCGSGTCATGGAAGGSCTGAAATACGGCATGGTCGGCGTCAATGAAGGCCTCATCACCACGCCGGAAGCGCCGTTCGGTGGCGTCAAGGAATCAGGCCTTGGCAAGGAAGGCGGACATCAGGGCATCGAGGATTACCTCGATACCAAATATGTGTGCATCGGCGGCCTCGGCCTCTGATAGACTGGTCCTGAGATGGGCAGGCCGATGGCCAGCCCATCTCTTATGGGAAAACCAGCCGAAGTCCTTTGGATCTACTGGCATTTGCGGGCATGACGATGAAGGACGGCGAGGTTTTCGGCACGACGCAGGCTGGAGAGGCGGTGCGCCGCTTCACCATCAGGGGCGGCGGTATCACTGCCAACATCATCGGGCTCGGTGCTGTCATCCAGGATTTGCGCCTGACCGGACACGATGCGCCGCTGGTGCTCGGCTATGACAATCTGCAAGCCTATGAGACCAACAACACGTTCTTTGGCGCGGTCGTTGGTCGCTACGCCAATCGCATCCATGATGGCCGTTTTACCATCGCCGGCAATCGCTATCAGACCGAACAGAACTTCCTCGAAAAGCACACGCTGCATGGCGGCTCGCAAGGCTATTCGCACCGGCCGTGGACAGTGTCTTTGCACGGCAGGGACTTTGTCACGCTGACGCTGCACGATCCCGACGGCACGATGGGTTTTCCCGGCGCGCTCGACGTCACTTGCACCTATCGGCTGAAGATTCCCGGCACGCTCAGTGTCGAGCTGACGGCGACCTGCGAGGAGCCGACGCTGTGCAATCTCAGCCAGCATTCCTATTTCAACCTCGACGATGGCGGCGTCGGCGACATTCTCGACCACAGGATGATGCTGAATGCGGGCGCCTATCTGCCTGTCGACGGCGACATGATCCCGACCGGCGTGGTCAAGCCGGTTGACGGCACGCCTTTCGACTTCCGCCAGGCGCGGCCACTGCGGATGGAGACCGAGGGCGAGCAACTGCCTTACGACCAGAATTTCTGCCTTGCCTCGACGCGTGGGCCGCTCCGGCAAGCTGCATGGGCGCAAGGAGCCAGTTCCGGCGTCGAGATGGAGGTCTGGACCACGGAGCCCGGCGTCCAGCTCTACACCGGACAGTATGTGACGCCGCGCAAGGGGCTGGAAGGGCGGGACTACAAGGCTTTTTCCGGCTTCTGTCTGGAGCCGCAAATATGGCCGGATGCACCGAACCGGCCGTATTTCCCGCAGGCGACGCTGTGGCCGGGCGCCATTTATCACCACGTGACGGAATATCGGTTCCGCCTACCATAGTTTTCCAGAGGGCTAGTTTTCGAACGCCGCCCGTAGCGTTTCGAACGGCGCCAGCGCGCCGCGGACCTGCACCACGGCGGCGGCCACGCGATGGGCTCGGCGGACAGCTTCCCGCGGGCCATGGCCGGCAAGACGCGCCGCGAGATAGCCGCCATTGAAGGAATCGCCGGCGCCGGTGGTGTCGACGGGGACCGCGACATGGATCGCCGGCACGTCGTGCAGTGTCCCGCTTTCGGCAATCAGCGCCGGCTGCTCGCCATTCTTGACGACGACTTCGCCGACCCATTGTCCAAGCCGCTCGGCGGTCGCCTGCGGCGTTGGATCGTCAAACAGCATCTGCTCGTCGGGGAAGGTCGGCAGTGCGATGTCGGTAACGCCGAGCGCCTCGACGATAGCCGTTTGCGCGTCCTCGCGCCGGCGCCAGAGCCGTGGCCGGTAGTTAGGGTCGAAGGCGATCAGCGAGCCTGCCGCGCGCGCCTTGGCCACGGCGGCCAGCAGTGTCTTGCGCGCGGCATCGTCCAGAATTGCCAAAGTGATTCCGGAAAAGTACACAAGCGCCTGATTTTCCAGGTTTTTCGACAGTGCTGCGGGGTCGGAAGCAAGCTGCCGCGCGGCGGCGTCGCCGCGCCAGTAGGTGAAGGAGCGCTCGGCACCGGTCAGCGTGATCGCATAGAGGCCGGGCCTTGCACCCGGGATCACCGGGCTGGAACCGATGCCGATTCCGTTTTCGGCGAAGAAGCCGATCTGGCCTTGCGAGAAGGGGTCGTCGCCGAAGGCCGAGACATAGGTCGCCGGCCGGTCGCCGCTCAGCGCATGCAGCGCCCATAGCGTGTTGAACGTGTCGCCGGCGAAACCCATGCGCCAGTTCGGGCCGGTCTGGCCCGACAGTTCGAGCATGCATTCGCCGATCGAGGCGACGCCGTTTCCCGCCATCTGCAATCCTCCAGTGATTTCGGTGCTGTAGCTTTTTGCCGGCGGCAGCGCCATGCTTGGCAAGCAGGCTTTTTTGCGCCACAGCGTTTTCCCACAGGCTGGCGGGACGCGATCCACCCGGCAGAACGTTATCCGCAGAAGAGGAACCGGTTTGGCATCGATATGGCGTTATCTCCTGGCGGGTTTAGGTCTGGCTGCTCTGCTGGTCGGCGTGCTCGCGGTCGTCTATCTGACCGCTCCGCAATCGGCGCAGCTTGCCGGCCCGGATGTCTCGCGGACGAAGAAAACCGACAACGGGCTTTACATGGCCAGCTTCGTGCCGGAACGGGGCGTGGTGCGGCAGGGCGAACTGGAATCCTGGCTGCTGACCCTGAAAACAAAGACAGGGGCTTCGGTGGAGCGCGCTGCGATCGCCATCTCCGGCGGCATGCCGCAACACGATCACGGCCTGCCGACCAGCCCGCAGGTCACCGATTACCTGGGCGACGGACGCTACCGCATCGAAGGGGTCAAGTTCACGATGAGCGGCTGGTGGCAACTTCGTTTCGCCATTTCGTCGGGCGCCGGCTCCGACACAGTGCTGTTCAACGTGGTGCTGTGAGCGATCGATGAAGCGCCTTTTCTGCTTTCTGGCGCTGATGGTCGCCGTCATCCTCGTCGGCTGCGGCAAGCCGGATTTCTCCGACGCCGAAAAGAAGACCATCGCTTCGCTGGCGCTGAACACATTGCCGTCGCTGAAACCCGACACCACCAACCGGTTCGCCGACGTGCCGGCCGCCGCGGCGCTCGGCTCGACACTGTTCTTCGATCTCGGCATGAGTCGTGACGGCACGGTGTCCTGCTCGACCTGCCACAAGATCGACCGCCAGTTTCAGGACGACTTGCCGCAAGCCGTCGGCGTCGGCCGCACCAACCGTCGCACCATGCCGCTGGCGGGCGTGGCGCGCGACCCCTGGTTCTTCTGGGACGGTCGCCGCGACAGCCTGTGGGCGCAAGCGCTGACGCCGCTTGAAAACCCGCTGGAGCAGGCTGGAAACCGCACCGCCTACGCGCATTACATCAAGGCGCGCTTCGGCGAGCGCTATGAGCGCATTTTTGGGCCGCTGCCCGACTTTGCCGGCATACCGTTGAATGCCAGCCCGCTTGGAAACGATACCGAAAGGGCTGCCTGGAACGCGATAAGCGATGCGCAGCGCGACGCCATCAACCGCGTTTTCGCCAATATCGGCAAGGCGATCGCGGGCTTCGAACGCTCGATCGAGCCGGCGCAGACGCGCTTCGACCGCTTTGCGCTGGAYCTCGCCACCGGCGCCGAGCCGAAGGGCGATGCGGTCTTTACGCGCGAAGAAATCCTTGGGCTGAAACTGTTCATCGGCAAGGCCAATTGCGTGACCTGCCATGATGGCCCGCGTTTCACCGACAATAGTTTTCACAACACCGGCGTGCCGCCGGTCGCGGACCTGCCGCCGGACCGCGGTCGCGTCGATGCGGTGGCACAGGTCGAAGCCGATCCATTCAACTGCTTCGGCGCCTATCGGGATGGCGACGTCAGTGCCTGCGGCGAACTGCGTTTCATGGTCAAGGATGCGCCGCAACTGATCCGCGCTTATAAGACGCCGTCGTTGCGTGGCGCGGCCACGCGGCCGCCCTATATGCATGCCGGGCAATTCTCGTCGCTCGACGAGGTGGTGGCGCACTACGCCAAGGCTGCGCCCAGCGTCGAGGGCACTTCCGAGATTCACCCGCTGGAGCTGTCGGACCGCGAGCGCGCGGCACTCGTGGCGTTCCTGAAGACGCTGTCGGAGTGAGCTACCGATCCTTCACTGTCTCCATCGCCACAAAGGTCGAGGTCTGGGCGACATGGGGGAGGGCCGAGATGCGCTCGCCCAGAACGCGGCGGTAGGCGGCGATGTCCTTGGTGCGGACCTTCAGCAGATAGTCGAAGCTCGACGCCATCATGTGGCACTGCTCGATCTCCGGCACGGCCTGCACCGACCGGTTGAAAGCGTCGAGCGCGGCGGAGCGGGTGTCGGACAGTTTCACCTGGACGAAGGCGACATGACCTTCGCCCATGCGCTCGCGGTCGATGATCGCCTGGTAGCCCCTGATATAGCCGTCCTTCTCAAGGCGCTTCACCCGCGCCTGCACCGGCGTCTTCGACAGGCCGACCTTTGTCGCCAGTTCGGACATGGAAAGCCGGCCATTGCTTGCCAGCGCCGACAGGATGTTCCGGTCGATGCGGTCCAATTGGTCTTCTGTCATCGAAAGGGCAGTCCATTTGTTGAGTTTGTGCTGCTATGATGGATCAGATGGCTTGTGATGTCGATTTCTTTGGACCGACTGAAATCTGCGCCTGTGCTAGCTTGCGCCATTCGGTCCGGTGACCGCCGGCCGCTCCCTGATGCTCGCTCCACAGGACCCGCCATGCCGCTCGACACCATCCGCCAGCAGATCCGTGCCAACTATCTTCCMGAYGAAGACGARGCSGTGAAGCGRCTGGCCGAGGCGACASGGCTTTCGGCTGRGGATCGCGAYGCGATCTCGRCSCGMGCCGCCGATCTGGTGCGGGCGGTSCGCGGCTCGTCCGATCCCCGRCTGATGGAAGTCTTTCTCTCCGCCTACGGGCTTTCGACCAAGGAAGGCGTGGCGCTGATGTGCCTGGCCGAGGCGCTGCTGCGCGTGCCCGACACCGAGACGATGGACGATCTCATCGCCGACAAGATCGCGCCCCATGACTGGTCGGCGCATTCCGGCGGCTCCAGTTCGATCTTCGTCAATGCCTCGACCTGGGCGCTGATGCTGACCGGCCGTGTGTTGGACGAGGGTGAGGGCGGCATCGAAGGCACGCTGCGCTCGATGGTGCGCCGGCTGGGCGAGCCGGTCATCCGCAAGGCGGTCGCGGCCGCCATGCGCGAAATGGGCGAGCAGTTCGTGCTCGGCCGCACCATCGCCGAAGCCGTCAAGCGCGGCCGGCCGATGATTCAGAAGGGCTATCTCTATTCCTTCGACATGCTGGGCGAAGCGGCCCGCACCGAGGCCGACGCTTTGCGGTACCTCAAGGCCTATGCCGACGCCATTTCCTCGCTCGACTCGGGTTCCAACGGCCCAGACATCCGCCAGAACCACGGCATCTCGGTAAAGCTTTCGGCGCTGCATCCGCGCTACGAGGTGGCGCAGAAGGAAGAGATGCTGCCGGTCATGGCCGAGCGKCTKCTGTCGYTGGCGCTCGCCGCGCGCCATTCGCGCATGGGCCTCAACATCGACGCYGARGAGGCCGACCGSCTCGACCTGTCGCTCGACGTYATCGARMRRGTGCTGGCCGAGCCGGAGCTYGCCGGCTGGAACGGCTTTGGYGTSGTSGTSCARGCSTATGGSCCSCGCGCGGCYTTCGCCATCGACTGGCTYTACGCGCTGGCCAAGAAATACGAYCGCACCATCATGGTGCGGCTGGTCAAGGGCGCCTATTGGGACACCGAGATCAAGCGGGCGCAGACGCTGGGGCTCACGGGCTATCCCGTCTTTACCCGCAAGGCCAATACCGACGTTTCCTACATGGCTTGCGCGAAAAAACTGCTTGGCATGACCGACCGCATCTATCCGCAATTCGCCACCCACAACGCCCATACCGTCGCTGCCATCCTGTCGATGGCCGGAAATCGCGACTCCTTCGAGTTCCAGCGCCTGCATGGCATGGGCGAGGCGCTGCATGAGACGGTGCGCCGGGCCGAAGGCACGCGCTGCCGTATCTATGCGCCGGTCGGCGCACATTCCGACCTCCTGGCCTATCTGGTTCGCCGGCTGCTGGAGAACGGCGCCAACTCTTCCTTCGTGCACCAATTGACCGACGAGGATGTCGAGCCGGAGGACATCGCACGCGATCCGCTCGAGACAGTCGAGGACCAGGGGCCCGCCGCCAATCCGGCGATTGCCCGGCCGTCCCAGATATTTGGCTCCGGCCGCCGCAACTCCAGGGGATTTGACATCACCGACACGGTGACGCTGGCGGCGATCGASAAGGCCAGGTTGGCCTTTGCCGGGCCGGACCGCTGGCATGCCAAGCCGATCACGCGCGCCGCCGGCTACGGCAAGCAGCGCCCGGTCGTCAACCCGGCCAAGCCTTCGGAAGTGGTCGGCACGGTCAACGAGGCCGCCGCTAAGCAGGTGGCGACCGCAGTACGCTTCGCCGTGGAGGCACAGCCTGCCTGGGCAAAACGTCCGGTTGCCGAGCGTGCCGCCATCCTCGATCGTGCCGCCGACCTCTATGAAGCCAACGCCGTCGAGTTCTTCGCGCTGGCCACCCGTGAAGCCGGAAAATCACTGGCTGACGGCGTCGCCGAGGTGCGCGAGGCCGTCGACTTCCTGCGCTACTATGCTGCCGAAGCGGCCAGCAACGAAGCCGGCACGCAGGCGCGCGGCGCGATCGTCTGCATTTCGCCGTGGAATTTCCCGCTCGCCATCTTCACCGGCCAGATCGCGGCGGCACTGGTGACCGGCAATTCGGTCATCGCCAAGCCGGCCGAGCAGACGCCGCTGATCGCCTTCCGCGCCGTCGAACTGCTGCGCGAGGCCGGCGTGCCGGAAGACGTCATCCAGCTGCTGCCCGGCGACGGCCCATCGGTTGGTGGCCCGCTGACCGCCGACCCGCGCATTGCCGGCGTCTGCTTCACCGGCTCGACCGAGGTCGCCAAGCTGATCGAAAAGCAGYTGGCCGAGACCGCCGCGCCCGACGCCATGCTGATCGCCGAGACCGGCGGCCTCAACGCCATGATCGTCGATTCCACYGCGCTGCCCGAACAGGCGGTGCGCGATATCCTGGCCTCGGCCTTCCAGAGTGCCGGCCAGCGCTGCTCGGCGCTGCGCGTGCTCTATGTGCAGAAGGACGTCGAGAAGAAGATGTTGGAGATGCTGAAGGGCGCCATGGAGGCGCTCAACATCGGTGATCCCTGGCAGATCTCAACCGATGTCGGTCCAGTCATCGATGATGAGGCGCAGGCCTCGATCCGCGACTATTGCACGAAGAWGGGTCTCGAGGGCCGGCTGATCGCCAAGCTCGAGGCACCGAAAGACGGCCGCTTCGTCGCGCCGCATGTCTTCAGGGTCAAGGGCATCGAGGAGATGGACCGCGAAGTGTTCGGGCCGGTGCTGCATGTCGCCASCTTCGACGCCGACGGGATCGAYGCGGTCATCGCCGCCATCAACCGCAAGGGCTATGGCCTGACCTTCGGCCTGCACACTCGCATCGAAGGCCGCGTCCAGCATTTCGTCGACGGCATTCATGCCGGCAACATCTATGTCAACCGCAACCAGATCGGTGCGGTGGTCGGATCGCAGCCCTTCGGCGGCGAGGGGCTTTCCGGCACCGGGCCGAAGGCCGGCGGCCCGCATTATCTCCGGCGTTTCCGCAAGGGGCCGGAGGCCGGCACGCCTGTGGGAGAAGGCCACAAGGTGACGGCGACCGAGCTGGCCGACAATCTGCCTGATCCAACGCTGGGCGGCTGGTCGACCCGCCCGGACCGGATCGCCATCCTGAGGAAACATCTGCGCGGCAAGGGTGCGGCCGCCATTGGCGCCGCCGCTGCGATCGATTTCGGCCAGGTCGACCTGCCCGGACCAACCGGCGAGGCCAACACGCTGTCGCTGTCGCCGCGCGGCCGCGTGCTGTGCCTCGGCCCGGACGGCGACACGCTGCTCGCCCAGACGATCCAGGCGCTCGCCGCCGGCAATGCGGTCCTGGCTGTGGCGCCTGGAGCGCCGGCTGCCCTCTCTGCATTGACAGGGAAGGGCCTGCCATTGGCTGCTATAGATGGCCGGCCTGATCCGGTCGAGGCGCGCTCGTTGCGCGTTGATGTCGTCGCTTTTTCAGGCACACCGGAAGCCGCGCGCATCGTGCGCAAGGTCATCGCCGACAGGACCGGCCCGATCGTGCCGCTGGTCAGCGAGGTGCTCAACCCAGCGGCCTATGCGCATGAGCGGGCCGTCTGCGTCGACACCACAGCGGCCGGCGGTAATGCCAGCCTGCTGGCTGCGGCATAAGGACTGTTCGCGCCTTGCTTGCTTTGTGTCGAGTTGCCGGGGATAAGCATGCGCGGCAATTCGAGCGGGGCGACCGATCAGATGAACGACAAGTCCCCACCGTTTGAGTTGCCGTGCGTGGCGGTGGTCATCACCTGTTACAATTACCGGCCTTACGTCGAACAGGCGATCCGCTCGGTGTTGGCGCAGACCTACCGGAACTGGGACTGCGTCATCGTCGACGACGCCTCGACCGACGGTTCGGCCGACCATATCCGCCAGCTTCTGGCAGCCATCGACGATCCGCGCCTGCGCCTGCTGGCGCGCTCACAGAATGGCGGGCAGATCGCGGGATTCCGGGATGGCTTTGCCGCGACCGACGCGCCTTTTGTGGTATTTCTCGATGCCGACGATGCCTGGCTGCCGGATTTTCTCCTGGCGCATCTGTCCGCCCACCTCAACGCAACATATTCGGCCGCGCTGTCGAGCTCCGATGTGTTCCTGGTCGACGGCAGCGGCACCTTGCTGAGCGGCACTTTCCTTCCTTTGCGCAAACCGCGCTCCGGGTCCGATGGCAATGGCGTTGCCATCGCGCCTGGTGGCCAGCTTGCCGGCATAGCGTCCGGGATTGCCTTCGCATCGGAGCATCCGGTGACCTATTTCACGCCTGCGACAACCGGCTGGCTATGGTCGCCATGCTCGGCGATCATGTACCGGCGTGGCGCGCTGGAGTCGGTCTTGTCCTTCCCGTTCAAGGCCAGGGTGGGGACGGATTATCTGACAGCCACGTGCGCGCATCTGGCCGGCGGCAGCCTCATCCTGTCCGAAGGCCTCGGCCTCTATCGCCTGCATGGGTCGAACGTCTCCTCCACCGGCGCTGGCTTTGCCGGCGGCCATGTGCGGCAAACGCCTGCCTACCGGGCCTACAGGAGCACATTGGCGGCGGATGTCGCCGACTATGTGCTGGAGAATTCAGCCTGGCTCGGCGATGTCAACGGGCGCAAATTCATACCCACATTCCTGACGCAGCATGTGCGTCAGTTCAGGGAACTGGCCGACGATCCGCGGCTGATGCGACACCTGACCCGGGGACGGCCCTGGCAATGGCTGCGCCTGCATTTTGCCCAGTGGCTGCGTCGGCTGGGTGGGCGCGGTTCCACGCGATCATGACGAGGGTGCCGGAGGTACCTGCATTTACTCCGGCAAAGCCACGTCAGGCGCCTTCGATGACGGAAAAGCCCTCGAATTGCAGGTGGCCGAGATAGTGGACTTTCGTCGTGCCGACATTCCTGTGCGCGGCGCGAAAATTCTCCGACTTCGTCCAGGCGACGAAATCGTCCTGGCTCGCCCACACAGTGTGCGAGGCAAACAGCGTGTTAGCCTTCGGTCTCGTTGACCGGGCCGCGCAGCAGATGGAATTCCCGAAACCCTTCATCTCGGCGAGGCTGGAATCGCGGTTTTTCCACACGGCCTCGAAATCGGCCTCCGAGCCGCTCTGCGCCTTGCTGCTAGAGAGCCGGCGGTTATTTGGCTCCGCAAGGAGAGAAGCCGGCAAACATAAAGCGTTGCCGGCTTGGCGACTTCGGATGCAAGACCCGAAATTCGTTTCCGATGTAGCCTGCGGAACTGCCGATCGTCTCGGTCCCCACCTAGTCTTGTCGATGTCGGATGGTCCGACACCAACCGGGGTTTCCCATCGCCAGATCGCGATGGGGCGCCAATCCGGTTGAGGCAAGGACGAGGAGACGAAGATGGCTTCAAGGTCGATCGTATCAGGCTCATTGGCGTTGCTGGGCGGGCTGATTTTTTGCAACGGTGCCGAGGCCGCCGATTTCGCTTGCTGGCAACCCAACAAGACGCTGTTGGCTGCTGATGCCGCGGGTGAAGGCTACTGGACAAAGGAGCGGCGCGACCGGGCCGTTTCCGAAAACGACGGCGGCAATCTGACCACACCCAAACCTGAGGGGCTTGCGGCCACAGCACGGGTCGACGTGACTCAGCCGCCCTATGAATATGGCGGCAAGCTCTTCTACACCCGCGACGGAGTCGACTATACGTCCAGCGCGCAATTCGCCTCGGAAGACAACGTTCTGCTTGCCGCGGCGCACAGCATGTGGCGCGGCGACAAGCATGCGGTGAATGTCGTGTTTTACCGCGCTTATGAAGACGGCGCCGGGGTGAGGTTTGTCGTCGACCAGGCCGCGGTGCTGACGGATTGGATTCCGATCAGCCCCAATCCACCAAGCGCGGAGAAAAGCGCTCTCGACTACGCCGCGCTGCGTACCACGGCAAACTCAGATGCCGGAAAGTTCGTGCTCAGCCAGGATGGCAGTTTCACCGCCGTCAGCATGATTGGGTATCCCGGCAATTTTGGCGACGGGAAGTACATGTACAAGCAGGACTCGACCAAGCTGGCGCAAGTTGGCGGCACCTATCTCGCCGCGCCAACTGAATTCGGAACGGGGGCCAGTGGCGGGGCATGGTTCACGCCCGACAACAGCCTCGTCAGCGTGGTGTCCGCGCAGATCATGCAGGGCAAGACGCTGGCGATGACTGGTCCGGCCCTTACCGCGACCACAGAGGCGATGATCGCCTTCGTCAAGGGCGGGTGCAACTGAGAGGTTCTAGCTGCCGGCTAGGGGCGATCGCGAAATGGTTCGTATCGCCCCTTCATCGAGAATGGTGATACGGTTACCGCTGAGCCGGATAAGCTTTTCCTGTTTCCAGGATTGAAGTTGAACGTTGATCCTCGGTCGGCTGGCGTTGATCATCTGACCGATCAGGCTTTGCGATATGGCGCGGTCGATGACAACGCCATCGCCGACACGTCGGCCATGTGTCTCGCTCATGGAAACCAGCAGGCGAGCGAGCCTCGTCTCCAGGGAATGAATTGACAGGCCCTCGGCAAACAAAAGCGATTGCTGAAGCCGCCGGCAGATCGTTTCGAGAAGCCCCTTGGTAAAGGCCGGATTGGTCAGCAGCCCTTCGAAGATCGGCTTGTCGAGTGCAAGGAGATGCGTCTTGCGGCTGGCAACACAATTGGTCAGCCGTCTCGAATTCGAAAGCAGTTCCGTCTCGCCGATCGTATCGCCGACCTGCAATTCGGCAACGATCACTTCCTTGCCGTCTTCAGAATTGAAGGAAACATTGACGCTTCCGGATGTGATGATCGAGAGCTGGTTACACGGGTCACCCGGCTGGAAAATCACCTGGCCCGATTCATAACGGTATTCGTGGGCCGTTTGCGCGATTTCCATTAGCTGGCTCTGATCGAAGTCCCCAAAGATATTGGCGGATAGAAGCCCCGAGATCCGAACCGCATTCTTCGCGCTATACGACATGTATGCCCGACCTATGTCAGCGAGATTTAACTTTAGACAACATAAATATACATGGCGAGTTTAGTATTGAAAAAGAATATTTTTGTGTCACCTAGGATACAGGTAAATAGTATAACTTTGAATACCTTGTTCTTGTGCAAGCCAGATTGCGCAATCTTCGATTGTGGCGGATTGCACCCAAAGTGACCGGACTGGCTGCATCGGCCGCCGGTGACACCGCGGTCAAACCCAACAACGAGGAGCTACCAGAATGAGATTCTTGATGGGCACCATGGTCAATGCCAAGGTCGAGGCCGGGCAGCCTTATTCGCTGACCGTCCTTAACCAGAACAGCAAATTCCAGCAGTTTGCCCTTTTCCAGACGATCCCGGATATCGTCGGGCCCTCGGTCAATCCGGTGTCCCTGGCGTGGATGCTCGGCGGGGCAGCACCCGGCAGCATCAGCAATCCGAGCCAGTCGGTATTTTCGTGGGAAATCAACTACCAGGTCAACACTGGCTACATCCAGGATCAGGGAACAACGACCAACCCCCGACGCTTCACCACGGCGTCCAACGCCGACGTGATGATCAACACCCAGAACTCGATCGGCGTTACGTATCTCGGGCCGTTCCCCTACGGTGCGCCGGCCTTTCCGGCCGGCCCGACGAACGGCAAGGCGGGCCTGATCGGCGTGCAGTCGGATGGCACGATCCCGACGGCAATCGTTCAGGCGAGCCAGTCTGTCAGCGTCAATGTCGGTATCGCGATGAATGCCAAGCCGACCATCGCCGTGCAGGCACTGCCCAACCTGCTTTACCAGTTCACGCCGAAGCCGACCTACTACATCATTGCCGGCTCGTTCGTTCAGGGCCAAGTTATCGACACGGCCACCTCGTCCAATGCCTTCCAGGTGGTCTTCCAGGGCGTGACCGACCGTACGGTGGTGTTCACCGAACAGAACCAGTTCCAGGATAGCTGATTGGCGCAAGCGTCGCTGGCCAGCCAGCCGGCGACGCTTGTGGCCCGCCTTTGTTGCCTGTGGCCCGCCTTTGTTGCCTGTGGATTGGGTGAGCGGCGGCTCGCGTCCGTCCGGCGCGCTTTGTCTTACACCTCTTCCGGGGCGCAGCCGAATTTCAGCAGATTGCCGTGCGGATCCCGGATGTAGAATTCCTTCATGTTCCAGGGCCGCACGGTGAACGGGCTGAGCGCCTTGACCCCGCGCGCCGAGAATTCGGCGTGCAGCGACGGCACTTCGCCGCCCCTGATATAGCAGGACGAGACTTCGGGCAGCTTGCGGTCGTCGCTATTCCAGAAATGGATCTCGATCTCGCCCCGGCGCACGATCAGATAGTCGTCCATCTCCGGCCCGACGACACCGAAGCCGAGTTCGTCGCAGTAGAAATCACGGGTCGCCATAATGTCGGGCGAGGGCAGGATCGGGATGCTGCGTGCGGGATCCTCTGCCAGCGATGCCATTTGTCACGCGCCCTCGACGACGGAAAAACCCTCGAATTGCGGATGGCCGAGATAGTGGACTTTCGTCGTGCCGACATTCCTGTGGGCGGCGCGGAAGTTTTCAGACTTGGTCCAGGCGACGAAATCGTCCTGGCTCGCCCATACCGTGTGTGAGGCAAAGAGCGTGTAGCCTTCGGTCTCGTTGACCGGGCCGCGCAGCAGATGGAATTCCCGAAAGCCCTTCATCTCGGCAAGGCTGGAATCGCGGTTTTTCCACACGGCCTCGAAATCGGCCTCCGAGCCGTTCTGCACCTTGAAGCGGTTCATGGCGATGTACATGCGGTTCCTTTCGGCTCTTCGCGAGCGTTGATGTTTGGGTAGTTGCCTGAGCGGTCACGGCGAGAAGGGGCCGATTGGCGCTTTGAAACGCCAGTTCATCAGCCCGGTCTCGGGAGGAATCGGCGGGAACGGTGCCTGTTTTCGCACCAGCTCCAAAGCGAATTGATCGAGTTCGGGCGAGCCTGAGCTTTTGGCAAGCTGCAGGTCGGCAATGTTTCCATTGGCCAGCACGACAAACGCCACCAACGCGTTGTTGCGGGCTGTCGTCTGCGCGGACTTCGATACGCGGCGATTGGCGCGAGCCAACTTGCTGGCTACCTCGCCGCTATAGCGGGACGCCGCCGCGTTCCCGGTATCGGCTTGCTTTCGGCCCTTGCTCGCAATTGCCGCCTTGGTTTCGTTGCCGTCCGCTGTGCCGCGCTTCTCGGCCACTGCTTTTGAAGGGACCGCCGCCGGCGTTGGCCTGGCGCTTGGGATTGGCGGTTGCTCTGGGACAGCGACGGGCATCTGGGTGCTCTCAACCTGGACACTCGGCTGTGCCGACGCTTCGACCTTTGCAGGCACGCTCTGATTATCAGGGCGCGGGCTTGCAGCCACCAGTATGTCCGGCGTTACCGCTGGCTGCTTGACAGCTTCCGGCAAAGGCTTGGCTGCTTCCTGGATGGGTTCGGCAGCTTGCCGCTCAGGCTGCGAAGGTTTTGTCGGCGGCTGCGGATTGGGCACCAGCCGGACATTCACTGCCGCCGGGTCCTTGTCCAGCGCGCTGCCGGCGACTTTGTCGCCGGTTTGATCGCTGCCTTCCGACTGCATGGTGTCCTGGGAAGCGAATCTGCCGGCGGGCGAGATCAGAAAGGCCGCCGCTACTGCGGCATGGAGCACGCAGGAAATAACGATCGCCGCTGTCCACTTGCCATTCCCCGCAGATAGTCGAGTTTGCGCAAGCGGTTCGGCCGGCGCTATCGCCAGCTCGCTGCCGGCGTCGGGGAGGGGACTGATTTCCTGCATGTCGCGGGCCGGAAATTGCAGTGACCAGCGGGCAAAAGTCAAATCAAGATCGGTTGCCCCCGGTATCGACGAACCGTGGCCGGCCAGCGACCAAGCCACGGTCTTTCCTGTGAAAGCGGGATGCAGTCCCAACGCCGTTCTCAGACGCCGAAAGCGATGCCGGTCTTGGTGTCTGTCTTCAGCTTGCGCATGCAAGCCGCCGGTTCGACGCCGCTGCCGGTGCACTCCGTCGCGCTGTTGATCAGCACGCGGCTGATCTTGGCGCAGTCGGTGCCGGCCAGATCAAAGCGTGTCACCTTGGTCTTGCCTGCCGGCAGATCCTTGAAATCGAGCACGGTCAGCCGGTCGACGACGCCGGTCTCGTTGAACAGGGCGATCTCGAACGCCGCCTTGGAGAGGTCGGCGCCAAGATTGTTGTTGACCAGGAAGGTCAGCCGGCAGCCCTTATCGGAAGGTTGCGCGGCATTAAGCTCCAAGGTCAGCGCGGGGACCGGCGCGGACCCTTCAGCCCACGCCGGAACCATCGCAAGCGACATCGCCAGCGTCGAGGTCAGCAGACGAAGGGATGTCGTCAAGCTCGTCATGGCCATCAGCCTCCAAACCGCATGGTCGCCGCCAGCTTCAGCGTGATGCCCGGCTCGTAGACCGCGACCGTCGTGGTGCCGTTCAGCGGGTTGGCGTATTTGACATCGAACAGATTGTCGGCGCGGAAATCGACCTTCAGATTATCGGTCGCCTGGTAGCTGGCGAAGGCATTGACCAGCGTGTAGTCCTCGGCCACCGCATTGCCTTTCGGCTTGCCGTTGTATTGCACCTCGCCGCCGACGGTCAGCTTGTCCTCGAGGAAGCGCAGGCCGAGTTGGGCGGTGACCTCCGAAGAGGGGATTGTGGCGAGATCGGCTTCCACACCCTTGTAGGAAATGGTGTGGCCATTCGTGATCGATGCCGACAGCCCGGCATAGCCCCATCCGGCGTCGTAGACGCTTTCAAACTCAAAGCCGTGGATCTTGGCCTTGGCGAAATTCTGGTACTGATAGCAGATCGGAATGCCGGGGCCGAACGGGCAACCACTGCCTGGGGCGAACGGCGACAGTGTCACGCCTTCGATATAGTCGTCGACGTCGTTGTTGAAATAGGCCGCCTTGATGCGGAGTGCGTCGCCAGCCTCCAATATATCGTTCTGTTTGTAGTTGATGCCGAATTCGGTCGTCTTGCCGGTCTCAGGCCGCAGGTTCGGATTGGGCAGGAATGGGAAGGTGACACCCGCCGGATGGTTGCCGCTGATCAGCGTCTCCGTCAGCGAGGGCGAACGGTAGCCCTCCGCGTAAGTGCCATAGAATTGCAAGCCGGCAAGGCTGGCGTTGTCGAAGGGCGAGACGCCGACGGTGATGCGCGGCGACAACCGGTCACCCGATGTATCGTGGGTGTCATCCCTGAGGTTGTAGCTGTCGTAACGCAGCCCGGCGATGACCTCGAGCCAATCCCAGGTGAGCTTGTCCTGGACATAGGCGCCGGACACATTCCGCTTACCCGACGGCGTGTAGAAACTGTCGCCGCCGGCGGTGCCGCCAGTCTTGACGTCGTCATTCACCCAGTCGCCGCCATAGGTCAATTCGTGCGCAACGCCACCGGTCTCGAATCGCGAGGTGTTCCAGATGTCGATTGCGGCCGTGCCGACATCGAAAGTCGACGTCGAGCCTGTTGGCAGCACCACCGGAAGACCTGTGACCGGATCGAAGCGGTTTTGCGGAACAAGGCTGGTCAGGTCGAGATTGGTCTTGTTGTAGGAGGTGTTGATGTGGAGATCGAGCCAGCTCTTGTCTTCGTCCGTGATGTTGTAGCGAGCGGTGAAGGTGTTCGACTTCAGGTCGACGTCATTCACCGGCACACCGCTGCTGGTTTCGTCCCAGCTGTCGCTTGAGCCGACCCAGCCGAGCTTCAGCTCGCTGTTGTCGGTCGGGCGGATGGTGGTCTTGAGCAGGCCGCTCAATACGTCGAAGCCTGTGCCTTTGACGGTGTCGCCGCCGCCATCCTTGTAGTCGTCATAGTTGCGGTAGACGATGTTGCCCAAGACGTCCCAGTTCTCGTTGACGCGGTAGGCGCCGGTGGCGCTGGTGGTCCAGCCCTTGCCGTTGCTCTCATAGCGTCCGGTTACCGAAGCGCCCCATGTTTCCTGCGGCTTGAGGAAGTCGGCGGCGTCCTTGGTGTCGAAGAAGACGACGCCGCCGATGGCGCCCGAGCCATAGGTGTTGGCGACAGGACCGCGGATCACGTCGACGGATTTGACGAGCTCGGGGTCGATGTAGAAGGTCGACTGCGTGCCGTGGTCGGAACGCTGAAAATCCTGGCGCGCGCCGTCGACGATGACCGCGACGCGGCCGAAATCCTGCAGGCCGCGAATGTTGATGCTGGTGCTGACGCGCCTGGCGTCGGCCTGTGTCGCGACACCGGGCACACCCAGCAGCATCTCGTTCGGCGTCGTCGCCATGCGGCGGTCGAGCTGTTCCTGGTCGACATGGCTGGCAGAGGCCAGCGATTCGATCGCTGTTTCGCCGGTGCGGCTGAGCACCAGGATCTTGTCGAGCAGCGTCGCGCCTGCAGGGGCTGCCTTCTCCTGGTCAGCCTTCTTCGATTGATCCGTCTGCTCGCCTGCCGGCTGTGTTGCCTGTTGGGCATGCGCCGATGGCGCGGACAGGGCGATCGCCGCCACGCTTGCCAACAAAGCCGCCACACCGTTCGCCGCCGACCGGCCGCGCCATTCCCAGTTCACCAACACCCC
>NZ_JBFUGJ010000094.1:0-19044 GCF_056402975.1 Mesorhizobium sp. P3_A9
CCATTGTTGGTGTCATTCCCTGGCTCAGGAAAAGCCAAGTGCGGCTCCGTGCGGCGCAAACAGGAGCGCCGTCAGGATGGCCAATATCGCCGGAATGGCGATCAGCAGGCCGGCAACCAGCGGCCGCAATGGCCGGGCACCGGGAACAAGGCCCCGCAGCGGGCCGGGCACCAGCGCGGCGACGGCGAGCGGCAGAGGCGAAAGCATGAGCGCCAACGGATTGGCCTTCGGCGCCAGCAGTGCGACCTGGATCAGCACGGTGACGGCGGCAAAGATGAGGATCAGCTCGGTGCCCTTGCTCCAGGCAGTGGCCGACCCGCCACGCAGCACGGCGATATACTGGACCAGGCACCAGCCACCGGCGAGCGCGGCAAGCGATCCCAACAACTGCCCGGTGACGATCGAGGCACCGAGCACCGAGATGATGGCGCCGGCCAGGCATAAAGCGAGCATGGCTGCAGGCACCAGGAACGGCTCCTCTGCCGGAGGCGATGGCGAAGCTTTCAGGGACAGCAGCATCGCGGCGCCGACGAGCGTCAGCAGGCCGGCGATGAGGGCGGCTATCATCTGCAGGTCGAGTGCACCGCCGGCGATACGGCGCCAGCCCAGCCACAACAGCGCGGCCGCAAGCGCGGCAGCGACAAACTTGCCCGCGACGGCTGCGCTGAGCAGTCGTTCGGGCAACAGGCCCATGACGATGCCGGCAAAGGCGAGATAGATCAGTTTCTGGCTGGCAGCGACCGGCGGCACCACGGGCGGACCGAGCGTGTCCCAGTAGAAGAACAGCAGCAGGGCGGCCGACAGCAGCGAGAGCACGGGCGAGGATGGCGGCAAGGCGAACCGCGCCAGCAGCGCCATGGCCATGCCGAGCACAAGCGGCAGCGCCGCCGTGGTGACCATCGGATTGCCCAGCAATGCGCTCAATTACACCCTTCCGAGCCAGCCCCCTCACCCAGCCTCCGCTTCGCTCGGCTGACCTCTCCCCGAGGGGAGAGGAGACTTGCAGCGCCAGCGCCCTGCTCTTCTCCCCCGCGGGGAGAAGGTGGCCGCGGAGCGGCCGGATGAGGGGGCGGCGCGGCGAGACCGGGTTGGCGATGATCCGTTCCTCAATCTGGACCGGCGAAGGACCGAGCGTCTTGTCCGAGCGGGAACTTTGTTTTGACTGAACGCGAACTCGTGCTGCCTTTGGCTTGAAGCCGGCCGATACGCTCCATAACCCTCGCTGCACTGTGTTCATCAACATCGAGGAGGATGGCGTGAACGAAAGAATTGTGCCGCCGATCAGCACTGCCGCCGCAACCTTCCTGGCGCGTTCGCACCGGCCCTTCATCAATGGCCGTTTCGTCGGCGGGCTCTCCGGTGAATGCCTCGCCGTCGACGACTCCGCTTCCGGCGAGATCGTCGCCCATGTCCCTGAAAGCGGCCCTGAACTGGTCGACCAGGCGGTGCGCGCGGCGCGTGCCGCCCTAGACGGCCCCTGGGCGTCGATGCGGCCGGTCGACCGCCAGAACCTGATGCTGAAACTCGCCGACGCGGTCGAGGCCGATGCCGACCTGTTGGCCGAGATCGAAAGCATCGAGAACGGCAAATCACTCGGCGTCGCCCGCATGCTGAGCGCCGGCGGCACTGTCGACTGGCTGCGCTACTATGCCGGCTGGGCGACCAAGATCGAGGGCTCGACCTTCCAGGTCTCCATCCCCGTGCCGCCTGGCGCCAAACACCAGGCGATGACGGTGATGGAGCCGGTCGGCGTCGTCGGCGCCATCGTGCCGTGGAATTTTCCGCTGCTGATCGGCATGTGGAAGATCGCGCCGGCGCTGGCCTGCGGCTGCACCGTGGTGCTGAAGCCGCCGCAGGAAACGCCGCTCGGCCTGCTCAGGCTGGCCGAACTGATCGAGGCCGTTGGTTTCCCGCCCGGTGTCGTCAACATCGTCACCGGCAGCGGCTCTGTCACCGGCGAAGCGCTGATCCGCCATCCCGGCATCGACAAGCTGACCTTCACCGGCTCGACGGAAGTGGGCAAACGCGTCGGCCACGCCGCGGTCGACCGCGTCGCCCGCTTCACGCTGGAGCTCGGCTCGAAATCGCCGATGATCCTGCTTGCCGATATGGAGGAAGGTATCGAGCCGCTGATTGCCGGCCTCGGCATGTTCTTCAACCAGGGCCAGGTCTGCACCTCGGCCTCGCGGCTGCTCATCGAAAAGTCGATCTACGACCGCACGCTTTCGCGGTTGGCCGAGATCGCCGACGGCATGACGCTGGGTGCCGGCCGCGACGCGGAGGCGCAGATCAACCCGCTGGTCTCGGCCAAGCACCGCAGAAGCGTCGAGGGCTTTGTCGAGCGCGGGCTGGCGGCCGGCGTCGAACGGGTCAGCGGCGGGCGGCCGGTGCCCGGCAAGGGCCACTATGTGGCGCCGACCATCCTGCACAATGTCCGCCCCGACATGGAAATCGCCAGCGAGGAGGTGTTCGGCCCGGTGGTGGCGGCAATGCCGGTCGCCGATCTCGACGAGGCGATCCGCGTCGCCAACGACACGCGCTACGGCCTCTCGGCCTCGATCTGGACCCGCGACATGGGCAAGGCGATGACCGCCATCCACGGCCTCAAGGCCGGCACGGTGTGGGTCAATTCGCACAACACGCTCGACCCCGCGGCACCGTTCGGCGGCTTCAAGCAGTCCGGCATCGGCCGCGAGCATGGCCGTGCCTCGATCGACGGCTATCTCGAGACCAAGACCGTCATCATGCGCTACGCCTGACATGAGTGCCGACTACGACTACATCATCGCCGGCGCCGGCTCGGCCGGCTGCACGCTGGCCAACCGGCTGGTCAATGCGGGCAAGCGCGTGCTGATGGTCGAGGCCGGCCCGGCCGACAACACGCGCCTCATCGACATGCCCGCCACCTTCGCCAAGGTGATCGGCACGGCGCGCAGCTGGATCTACGAATCCGAACCGGAGCCGAGCGTCGGCAGCCGCCGGCTGCCGGTGCCGCAGGGCCGCACGTTGGGCGGCGGCTCCTCCATCAACGCCATGCTCTACATCAGGGGCCAGCCACAGGACTATGATGGCTGGCGCGATCTCGGCTGTCCCGGCTGGGGCTGGGACGAGGTGCTGCCGGTGTTCCGGCGGCTGGAACGCAATGAGCGCCTGGCCGGCGAGCGCCACGGCACCGAGGGACCGCTGCCGGTCTCCGATCCCCGCCATCGCCACCCGCTGTCATTGGCCTATGTCAAGTCCGCGCAACAGGCCGGCTATCGCTACAATGACGACTTCAACGGTGTCGAGCAGGAAGGCGTCGGCTTCTACCAGACGACGACCGCCAACGGCGAGCGTCAGTCGGCGGCAAAGGTGTTTTTGAGGCCGCTGGCCGGCAACGCCAACCTCACCGTCGTCACCGATGCGCTGGTCACCGGCGTGACGCTGGAAAACGGCGCGGCGAGCGGCCTTGCCTACACCACGTCGGACGGCAAAAGCCATGCGGCGACGGCAAAGGCCGAGGTGATCCTCACCGCTGGCGCGCTGGCGACCCCGAAACTGATGATGCTGTCGGGCCTGGGGCCGGCCGAACATCTGGCGTCGCTCGGCATTCCCGTCATCCGCGACATGCCCGCGGTCGGCCGCGACCTGCAGGACCATGTCGCCGCTCCCGTCTATGCGCTGACACGCCGGCCGATCTCGCTGCTGGGCGAAGACCGCGGCCTGCGGGCGCTACGCCACGGTCTGCAATACCTGCTGTTCCGGACCGGCCTGCTCACCTCCAACGTCGTCGAGAGCGGCGGCTTCTTCGATACCGATGGCGACGGAAGACCCGACATCCAGTTCCACGTCCTGCCGATGATGATCGAAAGCGCCGAACACGGCTCGATCGAACGCCACGGCATGGAGCTCAACCCGTGTGTACTGCGGCCGAAATCGCGCGGCACGGTCGGCCTGCGCTCGCGCGATGCGGCCGACCCGATCCGTTTCACCACCGGCTTCCTGTCCGATCCGGACGATCTCGCCCTTCTGCTCGCCGGCATGAAGATCGCCCGCAATATCCTGCGCCAGCCGGCGCTGCGGGCGGTGATCGCCGAGGAACTATCGCCGGGCGAGGACGCCGATCTTTCCGATCAATCCATCGTCGATCACATCCTTGAGCACGCCAAGACCGTCTATCACCCCTGCGGCACCTGCCGGATGGGCAGCGACGACGACGCGGTGGTCGATCCTCAACTGCGCGTGCGCGGCGTCCCGCGCCTGCGCATCTGCGACGCCTCGATCATGCCGCGCCTGATCAGCGGCAACACCAACGCCCCGGTGATCATGATCGCCGACCGCTGCGCCGATTTTATTCTCGGGGTGTAGCCAGGCTGCGCAGTCCTTGGCGTTCGCCGCCTGCGCCAGCACGTTGAGCAGCCTGCTGTCCCTGGTGCCGGTCCTGGTGCTATGCCTGCTCGCGCAGCGCATCATCGTCGATGCGCTGGCGCCGGGCCTGGGCGAAAACCAGAAGGCGAAAAAGCAGGGACCATGAGCACAGTCATCGTTGTCGGCCATGTCAACTACGACCAGGTCTGGTCGCTGTCCTCGCCCCTCGCCTCGGGCGCGCGCATTGTCTATTCCAACCGCAGCGTCAGGCTCGGCGGCGGCGGCTTCCATACCGGCACACAACTGGCCAGGCTCGGCAACCATGTTCGGCTGATCAGCAATCTGATGGACGACGACCATGGCCGGGCAGCGCTCGCCACATTGCAGGCGAGCGGCATCGATACCGGCACCGTCACCATCTGGGCCGGCGAAACCCGGTTTACCGAAATCCTGCTCGAGCCGAATGGCGAGCGCACCATTTTGAACCCCGGCGGCCAGATGCGCCCGCCCTTCGCCGCACCGGAGCCTGTCAGCGGCGACGCCGCCTATCTCAACGCCCTGGTGCTCGATACCGGCCTCATCGCCTCTCTGAAGACGATTCCGCTTGTCATTTCGCAATTTCCGCTGCGCAGCGCCTCGCCGCGTCCGGCCGACATCGTCATCGGATCGCGCGCCGACTTTCCCGGCGAGGACACGCGAGCGATCTGGGAGCGAGCAACAGGGATCGCCGGGCCACGCTTGAAGACACTGGTGCTGACCGATGGAACGCGCCCGATATCGCTCTATGACGGCAAGGTGCTGAACCACGTCACGCCGTTGAAGCAGGTCTCCGTGCCCGACACGATCGGTGCCGGCGACTGCTTCACCGGGGTCTTCCTGCACGGCCTGCTACAAGGGCTCAGCCTCGAGCTTTCCGCCGAACAGGCCAGCCAGCAAACCGCCGAATGGCTGTCGGAACGATCCCGTACCGGCTGAGCCAAGCGCTCCGGGAACACCGGCTTTCATGAAAATGTCATAAAAATCAAATGGAAACCGGCATTCGAGTGAACTAGAAAACATCGCAATGATCCTGGAGAGATCGTGATCGAGGCGCGGCAAGCCGGCGCATCATCGCCATGATCCTGGTCTTCCACACCCCGACGATGTCGCCCACCTTGTCGATCGAAGAGAACCCTGATGTGGCTGAGTGAATTCGAAATTGTCCTGCGCGACCGCGTCATCCCGAACGGCGCGATCAGGATCGAGAACGGCCGGATCGCCGAGATTCGCGACAAGCCTGTCGAGCATGCCGACATCGAAGGCGGCGGCCGCCTGCTGCTGCCCGGCTTCATCGACATGCATGGCGACATGGTCGAGAAGGAAGTCGAGCCGCGCACCGGCGTGCATGTGCCGATGCGGATCGGCATTGCCGAGCTCGACAAGAAGCTCGCCTCCTGCGGCATCACCACTGCCTATGCCGCGCTTTCCTTCATCGGCGCCAGCGTCACCAGTGGCGTGCTGCGCTCGGAAGACCATACGACCGATATCATCGACACCATTGCCGGCATGAAGGACGATTTGCTGGTCGACCACCGCATCCATGCCCGCTTCGAAGTGACCTTCGCCCCGGCGCTTCCCATGCTGCAGAAGTTGATGGATGCCGGCAGGCTGCATTTGATCTCGCTGATGGATCACACGCCCGGACAGGGACAATACCGCGACGTCGAACTCTACATCGCCCGCATCGCCAAGGAGCGCGGCATGTCCGTCGCGAACGCATCCGAGGTCGTCGGCAAGCGCATCGCCGGCCGTAACGGCCAGGGCGATGTGTTGAACGCCCTGCAGGATCTGTCGGCGCGTGCGCAAGCCGCCGGCATCGTGCTTGCCTCGCATGACGACGACACGCTGGAAAAGGTGGAACTGGTCCACGGCCTGGGTGCTGCGCTCTCAGAATTCCCGGTGACCCTGGAAGCGGCGCAGGAAGCCCGCAGGCTCGGCATGCACACCGCCATGGGCGCGCCCAACGCACTGCGCGGCGAGTCCTATTCCGGCAATCTTTCCGCCCGCCAGGCCTACGAGGCCGGGCTGCTCGACATGCTGGCCAGCGACTATCACCCCGCCTCGATCCTGCCGGCCGTGCTTGGTCTGGCGGAGCTGCGCGACGATGGCCTCGCGGCGGCGGCAGCGCTGACAAGCGCCAACCCGGCCTACGCCCTGGGGCTCACCGATCGCGGCGCTATCGAGACCGGCCTTCTGGCCGATCTTGTCGTCGCCGACCGCCAGCCGGTGCCGCGAGTGCGTGCCACCTTCCGCGCCGGCCGCATGATCTACGGCGACGGCACGCTGAGCCATCGCCGATTGCAGCCGTTCGCGGTTTTCGAGGAACTTGAACTGGTCTAGTCTTGAACTGGTCTAGTCAAACGTCGAGCGCGACCATCATGCCGCGCACTTCAGCCATTTCCAGCAGCAGGTCTTGCAGGGTTTCGACGGCCAGCGTCGCACCGGTTATGGCCAGCAGCTCGGTAATACTCTCTCTCATGGAAATGACCGCCATTCCGGTTTTCTCGGAAAGCAGCCGTCCGATGGCGGCGCGGATCAGAGCATTCTGGTCAGGCATGATTCCCCTTTCATGCTGGATGACGATATAAGTTTTTCTTCAACGGTATGCTTTTTGCGCAACTTCTGCGAGCCTCAGCTTACGTCTGCAAGCCGTTTTGGTGTGTCGGATCTGTATTATTTGTCTGACAGTTGCTCAGCGATGACAGCGAAGGCGGCGCCCACGGCTTGCCGTCCGCTTCCATGGCTGCAAGCAGGACCAGCGGCACTTGGTACCGGTAGCGCCCGATGAATGTCCTGCCTCCCTGCATTGCCGGCAATTGCGTGTCGAAAATGGAATACCTGCCCGACGGCTCGTTCAGGATCTCAAAGCGGTCCAATGCAACCTCGTGTTCCCCCCCTGAGAAAATCCCTAACGCACACCGCCCGCCGAAAGTTGCAACGGCTGATGCTTCTTTTATGACCATGGAACGGATGTGCCACTGGCGCCGGCCGACATGCGAGCGATGTCGTGCGGCGGAGCGGTGAAAATCACTTCGCACCATTTTAAATCTTGACGCGTGTCAATTTTTTCTGAAACATGCGCAAACGCCGGCAAGGCATCAGCCGGCGCTCTGGGAGGAGCAATGCCTGACATGAACGAGCGCCCGCACCGGGCCACGAGCCGCATATCCAGCGGCTGGCAGCGATGTGTCGGCAGTTCGTGACACCAAGCGTTGGGGTCGCTTGCGTCCTGTCGGCCATTTCGTTCGCCGAACACCGAAACTGATGCGACGGCACATCAAACAATAAGGAGGAGGAAAACCATGAGCGTATTTAATGGCTTAAAGCTCGGCACAGGACTGCTTGGCGCGGGCCTGCTGGCAACCATCGTCTCGGCCCATGCCGAGGACGCGGCGAAGGTCGCGGCCATCGTCAAGGGCCTCGACAACCCCTTTTTCCAAACCATGCAGAAGGGCATCGAGGAGCAGGGCAAGGCCAACGGCGTCAATGTCAGCGTCCAGGCCGCCGCCAATATGGGCGACGCCACCGGCCAGGCCGATCGCCTGACCGCAATGGCCATGCAGGATTTCGATTGCTATCTGGTCAACCCGATCAGCGTCTCCAACCTCGTCCAGGCATTGGTGCCGGTCGCCCAGAAGAAGAAGCCGATCGTCAACATCGACTCGACCATCGACGCCGAACAGGCCAAGGCCGCCGGCTTTGCCGTCTCCACCTATATCGGCACCGACAATGTCGCCGCCGGCGCGCTGGCCGGCGAGGAAATGCTGAAGCTGGTGCCGAAGGGCGCCAAGGTCGCGCTGATCGCCGGTATCGTCGGCGATGTCGGCTCCAACGCCCGCATCAAGGGCTTCAAGCAGGCTGTCGAAGGCAAGCTCGAGGTGGTGGTGATGGTGAGCGCCGACTGGGATCGTGAGAAGGCGTTGACCGCCGCCACCGACATCCTCGCCGCCCATCCCGATCTCGCCGGATTCTTCGCCGCCAACGACATCATGGCGCTCGGCGTCGAACGCGCCGTGCAGACCTCCGGCAAGGACGTCAAGGTGATCGGCCTCGACGGCATCGTCGATGCGCTGAAGTCGATCGCGGCAGGCGAGCTCACGGCCACCGTGGCGCAATATCCCTATGTCGTCGGCGCCATGGGGGTCGAAGCCTGTGCGCTGGCCGCCAAGGGCAAGGAACTGCCCGCCAACGTGCCCGCACCTGTGCTCCTGATCAACAAGGCCAATGCCGATGCCTCGCTGACGAATTTTCCGCGCCCCGGCGGCGATTATCCCGATCCCTTCCGCGAGATGCTGAAGTGAGCAATTCCACAGACAACGCGCCCGTCGCCCATTCGGCGGGCGCGGCGGAGGAGAGCCGCCCCTCCCTGTCGGCTCTCCTCCTGGATCCTTCCTTTTGGGCCGACTGGGCATCCGTCGTCGGCCTGGTCGGTCTCGTCATCGTCTTCGGCATCGCCCAGCCGGTCTTTCTCAGCGTCGCCAATTTGCAGGCGCTGTTGCTGGCGTCGGCGATCTTGACCGTGCTGTCGATCGGCCAGACCTTCGTGGTGGCGACCTCAGGCATCGACCTGTCGCTGGCCGCCGCCGTCATGCTTGGCGCCATCGTGCTTGGCCTCGTCAATGCGGTAGGCTACGGTATCTTCATCGCCTGCGTGCTCGCGGTACTCGCCACCAGCGCCATCGGCTTCCTCAACGGCCTGATCATCACCGTCGGCAAAATTCCCGATTTCGTGGTGACGCTCGGCACGCTGTCGGCCATCACCGGGCTTGGTCTCATCATGTCGGGCGGCGAACCGACCATGGTCGGCTCGACCTTCCTGCTGCGCCTTGCCTCCGGCTCGTTCGGGCCGTTCGGCTATCCGGTCTGGGTGGCGATCGCTGCCGTCATCGCAGCGCATATCGCACTCTACCACACATGCTTTGGCGTCCATCTGCTGGCGACCGGCGGCCAGGTCGAGAGCGCCGGCGCGCTCGGCATCCGCACCAACCGCGTCAAGATCGCCGCCTACACCATTTCGGGGTTCTGCGCCGGCCTAGCGGCCATTCTTCTGGTCGCCCGCATCGGTTCGGCCGAACCGCAGATCAACACCAGCCTGCTCCTGAATTCGGTAGCGGCGGTGGTGCTGGGCGGCGTCAGCCTGTTCGGCGGCCGCGCCAGCATATTGGGCCCGGCCATCGGCGCGCTGATGCTGACAGCACTCGTCAACGGCCTGACCTTGCTCAACGTCTCGGCCTTCTACCAACCGCTTGCCGTGGGTGCCATCGTGGTGCTGGCGGCGCTGATCATGCGGTACCAGAAATGAGCGCCGTCAGCCCCTCCCCTGCCTCCGACGCGATCATCGCCTGCGACGGCCTGAGCAAGCATTTTGGCGGCGTGCGCGCCTTCACCGACGTTGCCTTCAAGGCCCGCCGCGGCGAGGTCACCGCCGTCATCGGCGACAATGGCGCCGGCAAGTCGACGCTGATCCGCTGCCTGGTCGGCGTGCATGTGCCGGATGCCGGCTCGATCGTCTTCGATGGCCGAGAGCATCCCTTCTCCAACCCGGACGGGGCGCGCAAAGCCGGTATCGAGACCGTGCACCAGAACCTGGCGCTGATCGATGAACTGACGGTGGCGCAGAACCTGTTTCTCAACCGCGAGCTCGTGCGCCGCATCGGCCCCTTCGCGTTCCTCGACCGCAAGGCAATGAAACGCGAGGCGCGCGCCATGCTGTCGCGCCTGTCGATCAACGTGCCGTCGATCAACCAGCGTGTGCGCCGCCTGTCGGGCGGCCAGCGGCAGGCGATCTCGATCTGCCGCGCCGTCGGCTCCGGCGCCAAGCTGGTGGTGATGGACGAACCGACCGCCGCACTTGGCGTGCAGGAAACCGCCAATGTCGAGGCGCTGATCCGGCGCCTGCGCGAACAGTCGGTGAGCGTCATCCTGGTCAGCCACAATTTCGATCAGGTGCGGCGCCTGTCCGACCAGATCTGGGTGATGCGGGCTGGAAAGATGGCAGCGACCGTGCGCGCCTCGGAGACCACGGGCAATGAGCTCGTCGCGCTGGTCACCGGCGCGGCCTGACCGCCCAATCGTGAAATCAACCGTTGGCCGCCTGGGCCGGAAATGAAATCAAGGAGTTTGAGAGTGGCACCACTTCGTGTCGGACTTGTGGGTCTTGGAGAAGTCGCGCAGTCGATCCATCTGCCTGTGCTGGCCGACCAGCGCGACCGCTGGCAAATCGCGGGCGTATACGACGTGTCGCCAAGCCTGGTGACGCTCATCACCTCGCAACATGCGACGGCAAGAGCCTTCGAAACCGCCGAGGCGCTGATCGCTTCGCCTGATATCGATGTGGTGTTCGTGCTGTCGTCCGACGACACCCACAGCCGCTTCGTGCGCGCGGCGATTCAAGCCGACAAGCATATCCTGCTGGAAAAGCCCGCTTGTCTCACGGTGCGCGAGATCGACGAGTTGCTGGCGCTGATGCCGGCCTACAAGAAGACCCTGTTCGTCGGCTACATGCGCCGCTACGCGCCGGCCTATCTGGCGGCCAGGGACGAACTCCCCGCCCATGCCGACATCACCCATGTCCGCATCTTCGACCTGATCTCGGAAGGCCGGCATTTCCTCAAGAAGAGCCAGAATGTCCTCTATCCCCGAGACATCGACCCTGCCCTGCTGGCGCGCGGCGCCAAGGAGCGGGACGCACTGATCCGCGAGGTCGTCGGCGCCGACGCCCCCGCCGACCTGGTGCGCGCCTATCGCGGGTTGACGGCTCTCTCCTCGCACCACATTTCGGCGATGCGCGGGCTCATTGGCGAACCCAAAGGCGTGGTGGCCGCGCACCGCACCAATGGCGGCGCCAACACCAGCATCACCTTCGACTACGGCCATTTCGCCTGCCTCTACGACGCGGTGGTCGATGATCTCGGCCTGTTCGACGCCATGATCGAAGTGCGCTCCAACACCAGGCGCGTGCGCATCATCTACGACACGCCCTATATCCGCAGCCTGCCGACCCGGCTGGAGGTGACCGACGCCGGCTCACTCGGCCCGGTGACAAAAAGCTTCGGGCCGCTCTATGGCGACGCCTTCTCCAACGAGCTGGAGATTTTCCATCGCCATATCGCCGAAGGCACGAAGCCGCTGACCGACCTCGCCGATTCACGCCGCGACCTAGCGCTGATGGCGCAGATTATCGAGCGCATGAAGGAGAGCGGCTGAACCGGGCCGAAAGGACGGCTACAAAAACAAAGACTGCTGATTGGCTCTTGCCGAAGCCGGCGGGCTCGCTCATCCATAGTGTCGAAACGACAGTTTGGAACCAGTGATGACCGACGCCAGCCTTCATCTCGTCGAAGCGACGATCGACCAATTGCGCTGTGCGCTTGAGGACGGCCTCATCACCAGCGTGGAACTGGTCGGTGCGTATCTCTGGCGCATCGCGCATTTCGATCGCCACGGCATCAGCCTCAACGCGGTTCCCGTGCTCAATCCAGCGATGTTCGAGGAGGCCGCCGCTTCCGACCAACGGCGCCGCGATGGTGCCCTGCTCGGGCCACTCGACGGCATCCCCTACACCGCCAAGGACAGCTACAAAGTCAAGGGCCTGACGGTGGCCGCCGGCTCGCCGGCCTTCGAGCATCTCATCGCCAATGAGGACGCGTTCACCATCGCCCGGCTGCGTGCCGGCGGCGCGGTGCTGATCGGCCTCACCAACATGCCGCCCATGGCCAATGGCGGCATGCAGCGCGGCGTCTATGGCCGCGCCGAAAGCCCCTACAATGCCGACTATCTGACCGCAGCCTTTGCATCCGGTTCGTCCAACGGCTCGGGCACGGCGACGACCGCCAGCTTCTGCGCCTTCGGACTCGGCGAGGAGACCTGGTCGTCCGGCCGCGCGCCGGCCAGCAACAATGCGCTGGTCGCCTACACGCCGTCGCGCGGCGTCATTTCCGTGCGCGGCAACTGGCCGCTGGTGCCGACCATGGATGTCGTGGTGCCGCACGCGCGGACCATGCCCGACATGCTCGAACTGCTCGACATCATTGTCGCCGACGACCCGGAAACGCGAGGCGATTTCTGGCGCGCGCAGTCCTGGGTCGCCCTGCCGAAAGGTTCCGAGGTACGGCCGCAACGCTATACCGATCTGGCGCTTGCCGGCTCGCTGAAGGGCAAGCGGCTCGGCGTGCCCAGAATGTATATCGGCAGAGACAGCGGGGCCGATCAACCGATCGAAACCCGCGCTTCCGTGCTGGCGCTATGGGAACAGGCGGCGGCTGATCTCAAGAGGCTTGGCGCCGAAGTGGTGGAGGTCGATTTTCCCGTCGTCTCCAACTATGAGCGCGACCGCCCCGGCACCCGCACCCTGGTCGAGCGCGGGCTGGTGCCGAAAGAATTCGCCGACCACGAACTCTGGGACCTCTGCATCTGGGGCTGGGACGATTTTTTGCGCGCCAATGCCGACCCGGCGCTTCCCGATCTCGCCTCGGTCGACGGCCCCAAAATCTTTCCGCAGCCGCCAGGCACTTTGCCTGATCGCTACGAGGGTGGCTTCGACCTGGCGGAATATGTCGAGCGAGCCAAATCCGGCGTCACGCCATTCGCCGATATTCCAACGCTGGAGGACGGCCTGAAGGGGCTAGAGGCGACAAGGCGGATCGATTTCGAGGATTGGCTCGATGCACAAGGCATCGACGCCGTGGTTCTGCCCGCCGCCGCCGATGTCGGTCCGGCCGATGCCGACATCAACGAGGCGTCTGCGGCGCTAGCGTGGCGCAACGGCACCTGGGTCGCCAACGGCAATCTGGTCTGGCGCCATTTCGGCATCCCAACCGTCACCGTGCCGATGGGCACCATGGCCGACATCGGCATGCCGGTCGGCCTGACCTTCGCCGGCAAGGCCTATGACGATGAAAGGCTGCTGCGCATGGCCGGCGATTACGAGCAATCAACACAGCGCCGCACGAGCCCGCCACGCACGGCGGAACTGGCTGATGATGTGTTTTCAGGGCGGACCGCCCAAGTAGGCGATGGCAAGGCGCCACCGCTGGCAATCGTGCTTGCCGCCGATGCGCGGACTTCGGGCGATCGGGACGAGATCGCTATCACGCTTGATCTGCTCAACGACACAGAGGCTGAGAACGCCAGCATCAAGGTGCACGTCAATGGAGAGGCCGTCGCGATGCACCGGAGCGGCGCGCGCTTCAGCGCGAGTACCCTCGTTCCCACCGCCGAGCACAAGCGATTCCACAGCATCTGGCGCGGCTCTTATGGCTCGATCGTGACAGCGGTGGTGCGGCTGGAGGATGGGCGCAGCGCCGGAGCCTATGTGGTCACGGGTGGGATTGGGTGAGGGTTGCGGTGAAACGCGCAACATTCACCGTCGAGTTCCGTCACGCCCCCCTCTGTCCTGCCGGACATCTCCCCCACGAGGGGGGAGATTGGCAGCTTSGACGCCGGCTCTCTTCCAGCGACATCGGAGATTAGCGAAGGCCGCGATGACAGCCGATCTCCCCCCTCGTGGGGGAGATGTCCGGCAGGACAGAGGGGGGGCGCCGTAGGGCGTCACCGTTGCTGCTACCCCCTCGCCGCCCAAAGCAAACCGCGCTCCACAATCAACGCCATTTCCGGCACCGCGAACTCATCCGCCGTGTGCCCAAGCGAACTGTAAAATACCTTCCCAGCGCCATACCTGCGCTTCCAGACCACCGGCATGACAACACCATCAATGCCCGGGAAATGCGCGTCGGTGAAAGTGGTCGTCGCCAGCACCTCGTTGCTCGGGTCGACATGCATGTAATACTGCTCCGACCGGTAGGCGAAATCACTGACACCCCTGGTAATCGGGTCGTCCAGTTGTGTGATCACCACACGATAGTCGATGATGTTGCCGGGATGCGCGACCCATTGGCCGCCGGTCATGAACTGATAGTCGGGTTCGTTGCGGAAACTGTCGCCCATCGTGCCGTGAAAGCCGCCAAGCCCGCTTCCCTCGCGAACCGCACGCGTCAGGTTCTGCAGCTCGGCCTTCTCGATCGTCGACATGGTGATAACAGGCACGATGAGATCGAAGGACGGCAATTCCGTATCGGCGAACATCGCCGTGCCCTGGCCCAGCGTGACATCAAACCCGTTGCGCTGAAGCAGCGCGCGAATGGTATGGGCGCTGCGCTCGGGCGTGTGGCCTTCCCAGCCGCCCCAGGCAATCAGGGCCTTCTTCGCCATGCCGTGAACCTCCTGAATCGCCCGCCGCGATCGATGGTTACACGGCGCGGCCGTCAGCGCCAGCCCAGCGCCGGCGCGACATGGGTCAGGATCGCCTCGATAACATGGGCGTTGTAGTCGACGCCGAGCTGGTTGGGCACGGTGAGCAGCAGCGTGTCGGCCTCGGCGATCGCCTCGTCCTGCACCAGCTCCTTGATCAGCACGTCCGGCTCGGCGGCGTAGCTGCGGCCGAAGATCGCCCGCGTATTCTCCTCGATGAAGCCGATCTGGTCGCGGCTCTCATTGCCACGKCCGAAATAGGCGCGGTCGCGGTCGTCGACCAGCGCGAAGATGCTGCGGCTGACCGAGACGCGCGGCTCGCGCTTGTGGCCTGCCGCTTTCCAGGCGTCGCGATAGATCCGGATCTGTTCGGCCTGCTGGATATGGAAGGGCTTGCCGCTCTCGTCGAATTTGAGCGTCGAGCTTTGCAAATTCATGCCGAGCTTGGCCGCCCATTCCGAGGTGGAGTTGGTGGCAGCACCCCACCAGATGCGCTCGCGCAGGCCCTTCGAATGCGGCTCGAGCCGCAGCAACCCTGGCGGGTTGGGGAACATCGGCCGCGGATTGGGTTGGGCAAAGCCTTCGCCGCGCAGCGTGTCGAGAAAAACCTCGGCGTGATGCCGCGCCATGTCGGCGTCGCTTTTGCCTTCCTGTGGCTCGTAGCCGAAATAGCGCCAGCCATCGATCACCTGCTCGGGCGAGCCGCGGCTGATGCCAAGTTGCAGCCGCCCGCCGGCGATGATGTCGGCCGCGCCCGCATCCTCGGCCATGTAGAGCGGATTCTCATAGCGCATGTCGATGACCGCCGTGCCGATCTCGATGCGGCTGGTTTTGGCGCCGACGGCCGCCAGCAACGGGAATGGCGAGGCGAGTTGGCGGGCAAAGTGGTGCACGCGGAAATAGGCGCCGTCGGCGCCCAGCTGCTCGGCGGCGACGGCGAGATCGATGGACTGCAGCAGCGCGTCCGATGCCGAGCGCACTTGCGATTGCGACGAGGGCGTCCAGTGCCCGAATGACAGGAAACCGATTTTTTTCATGGCCCTGAAGTATATGCGAGCGGCACGTGCTTCAATGCCAAAACAGCGGGGTTACACACCGTCGCCTTGGCCGCAACGAAAGGGCGCGATACCAAAGTGCGCCATACCCAGGGGGTGAGCACCGTGGAGGGTGGAATGCTGAAAGGTGTCCGCATCGTCGAGATCGAGGCGCTCGGGCCAGCGCCCTTCGCCGGCATGCTGCTCTCCGATCTCSGCGCCGAAATCATCGTCGTCCATCGCAAACAGGCGCCCGTGCCGGGCCTCCCCGAACGCTCGCTGCTCGATCGCGGCAAGCGCTCCATCGCGCTCGACCTCAGGGATGCCGACGATGTCGCCGTGCTGATGCGCCTCATCACCACCGCCGATGGGCTGATCGAGGGGTTCCGGCCCGGCGTCATGGAGCGTCTCGGCCTCAGCCCGGATACCTGCCTCGCGGCCAACAAGCGGCTGGTCTACGGCCGCATGACCGGCTGGGGCCAGGACGGTCCGCTCGCCCACACCGCCGGCCACGACATGAACTATACCGGCGTGTCGGGCGCGCTCTGGTACGCCTCCTTGCCGGGCGAGCCGCCCATGGCGCCGCCGACGCTGGTCGGCGATATTGGCGGTGGCGCACTCTATCTGGTGATCGGCATGCTCGCCGGCATCATCAACGCGCGATCGAGCGGTGAAGGCACCGTCGTCGACGCGGCGATCGTCGACGGTTCGGCCCACATGATGAACCTGTTGATGGCGATCGGCCAGTCAGGCGCCCTCGTCGCCGAGCGCGGCCAAAGCCTTCTCGACGGACCGCATTGGTGCCGCGTCTACCGCACATCGGATGACGGTTTCATCAGCGTCCAGTGCATCGAGCCGAAATTCTATGCACTGTTCCTCGACAGGCTTGGCCTTGCAACCGATCCGCAATTCGCCGACCAATTCGATCGCAATCTCTGGCCGCGGCTCGGCGGCCGGCTGGCGGCGATCTTTGCCACAAAAAGCCGTGACGAGTGGACCAGCCTGTTCGAGGGCTCGGACGCTTGCGTCTCCCCGGTGCTCGATCCATGGCAGGCAGCACTGCATCCGCACATGGCCGCGCGCGGTTCGTGGCTGACGGTGGACGGCATCTTGCAGGCCGCCGCCGCTCCACGTTTTTCCGGATGGGCGCAAAAGACGCCGGCGAAGAGCCACGCACGCGACGAGCATGGCGCGGAGATTCGCGCAGAACTGGCGGATCCAGCCGCAAGCCATTGAAATCGGACAGGCAGCGTCAGGCAGGATCAGCGAACACGCAGCCCTTGCGCGTCGAAGATGCGCGTGCGGTGGGGCAGGAAGCGCAGCGTGATGGTTTCGCCGAAACGCGGCTGGTCCTCGCGCCGTTCGGCCACCACCGTTTCGCCGCTCGGCAGCACGCCGTGCACATAGGAGGTCGATCCCAGGCGCTCGGTGACATCGACTGCAAGCGCGAGCTCGACGCCCTGCTTTTCGTCGAGATGCTCCGGCCTGATGCCCAGCGTGACCTGCTGGCCGCCGACGAGCTTCGCGACAAGATGCGAGACGTCGACCCTGGCATCGCCGACAAGCACGGCTTTCCCGTCTTCGACCACGCTTGCCCTGAGGAAATTCATGCGCGGCGAACCGATGAAGCCGGCGACGAAGGCATTATCGGGATCGTCATAGAGGGAGAGCGGTGTGCCGATCTGCTCGATCTTGCCGGCCTTGAGCACGACGATCTTGTCGGCGAGCGTCAGCGCCTCGGTCTGGTCGTGCGTCACATAAACCATGGTGCGGCGGATCGACTGGTGCAGGCGCTTGATCTCGGCGCGCAACTCGGTGCGCAGCGCGGCGTCGAGATTGGACAGCGGCTCGTCGAACAGGAACAGCCGGGGATCGCGCACCAGCGCCCGGCCGATGGCGACGCGCTGGCGCTGGCCGCCGGACAACTCACGCGGCTTGCGCCCCAGCAAGGGTTCGATCTGCAGCAGCTTCGCCACCGCATCGACCTTCTCGCCTGACGTCTTGCGGTCGAGCCCGCGCATCTTCAGCGGGAAGGCGATGTTCTCGGCCACCGACATGGTCGGATAGAGCGCGTAGGACTGGAACACCATCGCCACGTCGCGCTCCCGCGCGGGAAGATTGGTGACGTTGCGGTCGCCGATGACGATGGTGCCGGAATCGATCGGGTTCAGCCCGGCGACCGCATGCAGCAGCGTCGACTTCCCGCAGCCCGATGGCCCGAGCAGCACGACGAAGGAGCCCTCCTCGACCTCGACCGAGACATCGTCCAGCACGTTGACCGCACCGTAGGATTTCGACACCGACCGTATAGACAAATTCGCCATCGTATCCCCTCAGCCCTTCACGCTGCCCAGCGTCATGCCGCGCACGATCTGCCCCTGCACCAGAACGCCAAGCACGATCATCGGCAGCATGATGAGCGTGGCGGCGGCGGTCAGCGCGCCCCACTGGATGCCCTGGAAGGTCAGGAACGAGGTGATGGAGACCGGCAGGGTCTGCGTGTCGCGGCCGGTCAGCACCAGGGCGACGAAGAACTCGTTCCAGGTGAACAACACGCACAGGATCAGCGTCGCCACCATGCCGCCGCGCGCCGCTGGCAGATAGACATGCCAGAACACGCTGAACTCGCGCGCGCCGTCGACGCGGGCCGCATCGCGCAACTCCTTCGGAATGTCGTCGAAGAAGGTGATCAGCAGCGAGATGGCGAACGGCACATTCACGAAGGCATAGGCGGCGATCAGCAGCCAGTGCTGGTTGAGCGCGCCGATGCGCGTCGCAAGATAGTACATCGGAATGACGAACAGCAGCGCCGGCGCGATGCGCAGGCTGAGGATGAACTTTTCCTTGGAACGGCGCAGGTCGCCCGGTTGCTGCGCCAGCCCGTAGGCGGCGACCGAGCCGATGGCCACCGCCAGCGCGCTGGACAGGATGGAGATGATGAAGGAGTTGGCAAAGGCGCTGAGGAAGCCGCGATTGGCAAACACCGTGCGATAATTGTCGAGCGTCGGGTTGAACAGCCAGACCGGCGGAATGGCGAAGGCATCGCGCGTCGTTTTGAACGAGGTCACGACCACCCAGTAGAGCGGGAACAGCACCGCCAGCAAAAGCATAAGCAGCCCGAAATAGAAAACCGCGCGCCGGCCCATCAGCGTTCTCCCGCTTTCGGAAACAGCACGCTGTACATGGTCAGCAGCGCGACATTGGTGAAGATCGTCAGGATGACGGCGATGGCCAGCGCATAGGAAATGTCGAAATTGGTGAAGGCGACGATGTAGCCGTAATAGTTCAGCGTTTCGGTCGACAGCGCCGGCCCGCCGCGCGTCATGATGTAGAACAGGTCGAAGGCCTTGATGCTGTCGATCGCCCGGATCAGCGC
>NZ_JBFUGJ010000095.1:0-19018 GCF_056402975.1 Mesorhizobium sp. P3_A9
GTTTGCAACTGAGGATTGGACTAGGCCTGGAGCGCTTTGCTATTGCTGGGTGCCGACGAGCCATGGCAAGACAGTCGCCCTCCGCTCCATTGCGGAACCCGTTCGCGATCTCAATATCTACCAGCGGTGGTCGCCATTCCAGTTAGAAGGCGAGATCACAGCGAAGGTTAATGTTCCAGCAAACCAAATCGAAAAGGTGGAGTGGTGGGACGGATCGCACAGCACGATGAAACCCAAATTTACATGGCGGAACCCTGACGACTATGTCGACCCTGCGCCGCTCAGCAACATCCGGGATCTATTCTGATGGACGATCTGCTTCTTGAGCCAGAGCGCCTACACCGGCGGATCAAATTCCTGCAATCAAGGGCCAAAGCGCATTTGGACACCCCTTCTGAAAACGTGCTGCACAAAGCATGCGCCGGCACGCTGCTTCGCGATGCCGCCTGCGTCGCACTAATGATCGGGGCAACGAAGGAAGCACGCAACCTCTTGCTTGAGTCCGGCCACCTTTTTCTGCAACTCGGCCTGACTACCGGATCGACATACATCGCGCTTGCGCAAACAAAAACGGCGCGCGAACAGCTCTCGCCTTATCAAGACCTGATCGATGGCGTTAGCCGGCAATGGGATCGGCAGCAGGCAAGGAAACACGCCACGCCCGGCCGCCCGATGGCTGAGATGTCGCGCAACTCGCCACGCCAGATGTTTTCGCTAGTGCAGGCCGAATGGCTGATTAGCGAGACGCCGCAACCCACTCTGCTCGTCGAAGCTTCTGCAATGCGCACCGCCTTGGAACGGAACGGCGGCCATCCGGTAGGCACGACCGGCCTTTCGGCAGCGACCTATTCCAACATAGCCGAGCGGATGGCGAGGCAGCGCGTGTCCAAAGAGACGTACACGCCTAAATTTGTCGCGAGCGGCTTTGCTATGATTGCGGCGACGCGGGCCGAAAATATTCGTGCTGCCATGAAGGACAGCTATCACTGGCAATTACTCGCACGACCGGCCGAACTGCTCGATCTCGATGCGGTTGTCCTGTCATCGATTGCGCTTAGTRGCGGAATGAGCAAGGGTACTATCGAGCAGATTTTTTCCGAGGACGTTCCGCTGGAGAGAGCGCCGGTCGAGGCAGCAGCCCTCCTTAGGGACGATCAGGCTCTATGATATGGGCGCTCGGTTATCGCCGCTCCTGCCGCCATGGGCATGCCGCTGTCGCGCCCCCTAGATATTCTCCCGAGTATAGATTTCGAACGGCAGGATGGTGGTGAAGTTGCCGCCCTCATTGGGGCTGGCGACGGCGCGCACCATGCCGCTCAGCGCTTCCTGGGCGATGCGGGCGAGCGGGTGCGAGATGATGAAGGTCAGCGTGCCGTCGAGCAGCGCCGAACGGGTCGACTCCATCAGCTCATAGCCGACGACGACGACGCTGCCGGCACGGCCGGTGGAGCGCAGCGCGGCAATGGTGCCGGTGATGCCGCCACCGGCGACATAAAGCCCGGACAGATCCGGATTCTCGTTCAGCAGCCTTTCGGTCATCTCCTGCGCGATGGCGCTGGATTCGAAGGTCAGCAGYGGCTCGAGCAGCATGAAATCAGGGGCGTGCTCGCGGAAATAGGAGCGGAAGCCGCTTTCGTTCATCTCCTGGCAGCGATAGCGGTGATTGCCGACGAGGATCCCGAGCTTGCCGGGCGCCTTGCAGACATGCTCGAACACCCAGGCCGCGGTGCGGCCGACCTTCCAGCCGTCCAGCCCGATATAATGAACCTGACCCGTCGCCGAGATCTGCGAGATCAGCGCGAACACCGGCACGTTGCGGGCCTGCAGCGCGTCGACCGCCTGGGTGACCAGCGGATGGACGGCGGCGACAACGCCGACGGCGTCGCATTCGGCGCCGAGCGCCAGCAGGCGCGCTCCGACATTCTGCGGCGACAAATCGTCGAGAAACTCGATGCGTAGCTCGATCTCGCAGTCGGGCATGGCCGGCGCCACGGCGCGCAGCGCATCGGCGATGTTGCGGTAGAAGGCGCGGCCCGGCTGGTGCAGCAGGAAGCCAAAGCGGTAGTGCGGCCGGGCCGCCGCTATGCGGCTGCGCAGCGCGCCCATGCCGTAGAAGCCGATCTGCTCGGCCGCCAGCCTGACACGCTCGCGCGTGCCCTGGCGGACGGCGCCAGCGCCGCTCAGCACCCGGTTGACGGTGGCCACCGAAACATTCGCCTCGGCGGCGACATCCCTGATCGTCGGCCGCTTGTTCTGATCCATTTCGTCTCATCCGCTTGGTGCAATTGATACGAAAATATCATTCATCGCGCCAGATTGATATGAATGACACAATCCATTTGGAACAAACATTCTATTCTTGATTCATTTTGGATCAAGATGTTTATCTCTGGAAAAGCAAGCAAGGCGGACGCACCGCCAGCCCAGGGATAGCAGCAGCACAGCGCAGACAGGTTTTCGCCCACCGCCCTCAGGCGGTGTGAGCCAGCGCGCGTGCGGCCCATCCCAAGGCGTTGCGGGTGCGGCATTGCGGGTGGAGGATTGCATGGACGATCTCAAATACGGCGTGCGCGACAAGCGCGGCGACTGGAAGCCGAACGGACGCATCGAGGGCGCACCGTTATGGAACTGGCCACCCAGGCTGCCGAAGATTCTGGCGTGGCTGCCCGGCTATATCTGGCCGTGGAATGCCTTCCACATGGCAACCGCGCTGCTCTACTGGTTCTATATCGTGCCTGGCGTCGAGACGATGAAGACGATCAGCTGGGGTTGGGCGCTGTGGCTCTATGCCGTCAATGCCGCCGCGATCCTCGTCTTCTACGGCATCTTCGAGCTGCGCTATTACATCAAGCGCACCCAGGCGACGCGGTTCAAATACAACCACAAATTCCCCGGCGATGCGCCCTCCGACGTGTTCTGGTTCCAGAGCCAGAACCTCGACAACTTCCTGCGCTCGTTCTTCATCACCATTCCGCTGTGGACCGTCGTCGAAGTCGTCTTCCTCTGGTGCTTTGCCAATGGCTACGTGCCGTGGGTCGGCTGGTCGGATCATCCGGTCTATCTCGCCGCACTGGTGCTGGTCGCGCCAGCCATCCACGAGGTGCATTTCTTCTTCATCCACCGCCTGATCCACTGGGGCCCGCTCTATCGCTGGATCCATTCGGTCCACCACAATTCGATCAACCCCTCGCCCTGGTCGTCGCTGTCGATGCATCCGGTGGAAGGGTTCCTCTACCACGCGGTCGCCTTCTGGCACCTGATCATCCCGTCCAATCCGATCGTCGCGCTGTTCCAGCTGCATGTCGCCGGCTTCGGCGCCGTCAATGGCCATCTCGGCTTCGACAAGCTGGAAGTGACCGAGGACACGGCCGTCGATAGCCACGCCTACACGCATTACCTCCACCACAAATATTTCGAGGTGAACTATGGCGGCGACGGGCTGATCCCGCTCGATCGCTGGTTCGGCACCTGGCACGACGGCACAAGAGAGGGCGAMGCCRTGATGGACGCCCGCTTCCAGAAAAAGAAGGAACGCATGAACGCMAARGCCGCGGCGAACCATTGATCAAGCGACGCAACGCGCAACGGGAGAGGTGCGCGCCTGCGGATGAATTCAAGTTTTTCTAAACCCGTCTGACGACGGCAACCGGGAGGAAATGAAATGAAAACGATCACGAAACTGCTGACGGCGATCATGCTTGCGGGCGTGGCGGCGACATCGGCCACGTCGGCCATGGCTGACGGGGCGAAGATCTTCGTCATCGGCGGCAAGGCCGACGACCCGTTCTGGTCGAAGGTCAAGAAGGGCGCCGACGATGCCGGCAAGGTCGCCGAACTGACCGGCGGCTCGGTGACCTGGCTCGGCCCGCAGAACTACGACAATCTCGGTCCGGACGCGGCCAAGCTGATCCGCACCGCGCTCAGCCAGAAGCCGAGCGCCATTGTCGGCCCCGACTGGGTACCGGAAGCCATGGACGACGCCTTCAAGGAAGTCGTTGCCGCCGGCGTGCCGCTCATCATCTACAATTCCGGCGGCATGGACGCGGCCAAGCGGCTCGGCGCCATGAACTATGTCGGCAATGAAGAATACGCCGCTGGCCTCGGCGGCGGCGCCTATTACGGCAGCCATGGCGCCAAGAACGTGCTGTGCGTCAACACCTTGCCGGGCGCCACCAACACCGAAGACCGCTGCAAGGGCATTGCCGACGCCATCGCCAAGAGCGGCGGCAAATCGAGCCAGTTGCCGCTGCCCTCGTCCAGCTTCGGCAACCCGACCGCGGTCGCCGAGGCGATCAAGGCTGCTGTGCTGAAGGACAACACCATCGACGGTSTCATCACCATCAGCGCCGGCGACGCCAACAGTGCCGCCAACGCCATCAGCCAGGCCAATGCCGGCGACAAGGTCAAGCTCGCTTCCTTCGACATGGACGAGACCGGCCTGCAGCGCATCAAGACCGGCACGCAGATGTTCGCGGTCGACCAGCAGCCCTATCTGCAGGGCTTTCTTGCGGTGTCGCTGCTGAACGGCTTCGTCAATTACGGGCTCGACCTGCCGACCAAGCCGGTGCTGACCGGACCGGGGATCGTCGACGCCGCCAATGTCGACGCGACGATGGCTGGTGCCGCGGCCGGCGCTCGCTAGCTTCTGCAGACAGAATGTCCGGCCCATCCGCGGGCCGGACATCATCTGCCACGCGCCGCCGATGACTGGCCGCGCCAGGCTCCCATTGTTCAAGCCAGGGACATTTCGATGACATCCCAAGCCCATCACCAGCCCGCCGCGGCAGCCACCGCGCCGCCCGCCCCGCACTCTTCGATGCCCTCGATCGGCAGCCTCGTGCGCCGCCCCGAAGTCGGTTCGCTGATCGGCATGATCGCCGTTCTGGTGTTCTTCTCGATCTTCGGCGGCGCCAATTTCATGTCGGCCGGCGGTGCCGCGAGCTGGCTCAACGTCGCCTCGGAACTCGGCATCATCGCGCTTCCCATCGGCCTGCTGATGATCGCCGGGCATCTCGATCTCTCCGTCGGCTCGATGGTCCCCGCCAGTTCGATGACCATTGCCATCCTGTCGGGCCATTACGGCCTGCCGATCATCGTCGGCATCCTCGCAGCCCTTGGCCTTGGGCTCGCCGTCGGCTTCATCAACGGCGTGCTGGTGATCCGCACCAAGGTGCCGTCCTTCGTCGTTACGCTCGCCACGCTGTTTGCGCTCGCCGGCCTGACGCTCGGCCTCTCGGTCATCCTCTCCGGCAGCACCAGCGTCGCGCTGAAGAGCGGACCGACCGCCAAGCTGCTGTTCGGCGACTATCTCGGCGGCAAGTTCGAGGTGACGCTGTTCTGGTGGATCGCCGCCATCCTGATCGTCGGCTTCATCCTGAATTTCTCGCGCTTCGGCAACTGGATCCTGGCCATGGGCGGTGACGCCGTCAGCGCCCGCAACGCCGGCATCCCGACCGACCGGGTGACCATCGCGCTGTTCATGAGCAGCGGCCTGTGCGCCTCCTTCGTCGGCATGTCGCAGGCCATCCTCTACAACAGCGCCCAGGTGGCSGCCGGSCAGTCCTTCATCTTCAACTCGATCATCGCGGTGGTCATCGGCGGCGTGCTGCTCACCGGCGGCTACGGTTCGGTAGTCGGCATCGTGCTCGGCACGCTGACCTTCGCCATCGTCAACCAGGGTATTTTCTACACCGGCTTCGACGCCAACTGGGCAAGCCTGATCATCGGCGTCCTGCTGCTGGCGGCCGTGCTGATGAACAACACCTTCCGCACCATGGCGCTCACCTACGCACCACGTGCCAAATCGAGGGCTCGCTGATGACACCGCCCCTGCTCAGGCTGACTGGGATCAACAAGTCGTTCGGCCCGATCGACGTGCTCCACGACATCTCGCTCGAGGTCAACAGAGGCGAGGTGCTGTGCCTGCTCGGCGACAATGGCGCCGGCAAGTCGACGTTGATCAAGATCCTCTCCGGTGTCCACAAGCCGACATCGGGCACGATGGAAATGGACGGCAAATCAGTCGCCTTCGACAGCCCCCGCGACGCCAGCGACCATGGCATCGCCACCGTCCACCAGTTCGGCGGGACGTTCCCGCTGATGAGCATCGGCCGCTCCTTCTTCGTCGGCGCCGAACCGACGCGGCGCTGGGGGCCGCTGACCATCTACGACCGCAAACGGGCCAACGAGATAGCCGTGACCGAGATGCGCCAGCTCGGCATCACCCGCATCGATGATGGCGACCGCCTCGTCGGCGGACTGTCCGGTGGCGAACGCCAGGCGCTGGCCATCGCGCGCGCCGTGCATTTCGGCGCCAGCGTGCTGATCCTCGACGAGCCGACAGCCGCACTTGGCGTCAAGGAGGTGGCGCACGTGCTGCGCATCGTGCTGCAGGCGCGCCGCAAGGGCATCGCGGTGATCTTCATCACCCACAATGTCGTCCATGCCCTGACCGTCGGCGACCACTTCGCCGTCCTCATCMGAGGCGCCAAGGCCGCCGAYTTCCGCAAGGGCGAGAARAGCCGCGAGGCGATCACCGACCTGATGGCSGGCGGCGAGCAGATGGCCGARCTCGAAGCCGAGATCGAGAGCTTCTCGGCGGCTGACAACGGGCATGCGCCGCAGGGCGCGAGCCATGCGTGACCAGTGAAGACGCCCATCTCCTCCTCCCGGGCATCTTCCTGTGCGGCCGGCGGAATGCGTGGTCCGCCGGCCGCATTCTTCAACCAACCAAAGAACAGACGGCAGAGTGACAATGGCAAAATGGATCAACGCGTGCGCGACCGATGACATCGACGAAGAGGACGTCATCCGTTTCGATCACGAAGGCCGGACATTCGCCATCTACCGCAGCCCCGACGATGCATTCTTCTGCACCGACGGGCTGTGCACGCATGAGAAGGTGCATCTGAGCGACGGGTTGGTTATGGAACACAGGATCGAATGCCCGAAGCACAACGGCGTGTTCGATTACCGGACCGGCGAAGCGCTGCGCGCACCGGTCTGCGTGAACCTGAAAACCTACACCACGAAGGTCGAGGACGGCCGCGTGTACATCGAGGTCTGACATGTCCGATACCTTTACGCTTGCGGCTTGCGTCGAAATGCTCTGGCGCGACCGCCCGATGGAATGGCGCGTCAAGCGCCTCACCGAAATGGGCTTTCAGGTCGGCCTCTGGAACTGGCCGGACCATGACCTTGCGATGCTGGAAAGATCCGGCGCGACCTTCTCGATCATGAACGGCTATTTGCGCGGCCGGCTTGCCGATGACGAGGGTGCCGCCGAACTGTTGAAGACGGCGAAGGAGACGGCGGCGGTCGGCAAGCGCCTCGGCGTCGCGCGGCTCAATCTGCACGGCACCGGGCTGGGCGATGGCGGCCTGCCTGTAACCCCTTGTGAGACCGCTACCGGCGCAATGTGGCTCAAGGCACGCGAGACGCTGAACCGCATCGCCGACCTTGCCGAGGCGGAAGGCGTGACCTTCACGCTGGAGAATCTGAACCTGCCGGTCGACCATCCCGGCGTGCCGTTTGGGCGCGCCGAGGATACGCTTGCACTGGTCTCGAGCGTCAACCGGCCGGGCCTGCGCCTCAATCTCGATCTCTACCATGCGCAGATCGGCGAAGGGAATTTGATCGAACTGTGCCGCGCCTGCCTGCCATGGATCGGCGAGGTCCAGGTGGCCGACGTGCCCGGACGCATGGAGCCCGGCASCGGCGAGATCAAYTACCGSGGCATCGCCCRTGCGCTGAAGGACATGGGCTATCGCGGACCGGTGGGCATGGAGGCGTWCGCCTCCGGCGATCCCGAAGCGGCTCTGCTGGCCTTCCGCGAAGCTTTCACCGTCTGAGGAAACAAAATGGTCGCCAAGAGCACTCGCCCAACCGTCGCCGACATCCGCGCCATGAAGGGCCGCGGGCAGAAGATCTCCATGCTCTACGTCACCTCGCTCGAAGAGGCGGCGGCGGCGGATGCGGCCGGCGTCGATATGCTGTCGATCGAAGGCCGCTTCTTCTCGCCCGAGATGCGCGAGGCGGCCGGCCGCTGCTTCGTGCAGGTCGGGCTTCCCTATGGCCCCGCCGGCAATTTGGTCACGGCGGAGGACTATCTGAAGACCGCCTACCACTTCATGCGCATCGGCGGCGACTGCTTCTACTGCGCCGCCTCGCTCGATATCCAGAAGACGCTCTGCGACAACGCCGTGCCGGTCGTTGCCCATGTCGGCCTGATCCCCTCGCAATGCACCTGGACCGGCGGCTTCAAGGCSGTCGGCAGGACRGCCGAGAGCGCGCGTGCSGTGTGGGACCACGTCAACCGGCTGGAGGCCATCGGCTGCTTCGGCGCCGAGCTGGAAGTGGTGCCAGACCGGGTTGCCGAACTGATCACCAGGAATACGCCGATGATCATGCTCGGCATGGGCGCCGGGCCGGATGCCGATGCGCAGTATCTGTTCAGCGAGGACGTGCTCGGCCATACCACTGGACACAAGCCGCGCCACGCCAAGACCTACCGCAACTTCGCCGCCGAATWTGAGCGGCTGCAGCGCGAGCGCATCGCCGCCTATCGCGAGTTCATCTCCGACGTGAAGACAGGCGCCTACCCCGAGCCGCAGCACGTGGTCGCCATCACCGACGACGAGCTCGCGGCGTTCAAGATCGCCTTGGGCCTCTGATTGCCCCGGCCTGAATCGGACCATAGGGCGGTCACGGCGAGAGCCTACGCAGGGATCAGCTGGCCGAATGCCAGAGGATGTCGGGTGGCGAACTCTGCTCAAGAACCATATCGACGTTTGGCATGTCGTTGCCATGCACCTTGGCCTCAGCGTCCCGCTCTGAATAGCCGAGCTCGGTCCACCTTTTCAGCAGCCGCTCTTCCAGGTGGGCGCGCGATTCTGCGAGGAACACTGTCAGGTCGAACAGCCGTGCCAGGCCAGACCATGGCGCGCGGTTGAGGAGAAGATAGTTGCCCTCCACGATCACGTAGCGGGTTGCCGAAGCGACCAGCCTGGCTCCGGCGCGCGACAAGTCCAGGCTTCTGTCGAAGGTCGGCACGGCGACAGTGGCCTCGCTGTCACGCACACGGCGCAAGGTCAGTTCGAAACTGTCGAAATCGAATGTCTGGGGTGCACCTTTGCGAGGGCGCAGCCCAAGCTGATCGAGCACGGCATTGTCATAGTGATAGCCATCCATCGGCAGGATCTCGGCGCCTTCCGATGCCAGTTCCGCCCGCAATCGCTCTGAAATGTATGACTTGCCGGCGGCGGGCGGGCCGGCGATCGCAATCATGACGCGGACACCGCCGGCCTCGGTTTTGCGAATGCGCGATACGAGATCGTTCCAGTCGTTCATGATCTGCCCGAGGCTTTCTTATTCTTTGCCCGCCAGCCAACGCATCATGTTCGCCATCAGCTTGCCGTAGAGCGGCCATCCCAGGAAATCCTGCGACAGCCAGTGCGGGCCGATGTCGGTCGCCCAGGCAACCGTGCGGCCGCGGCCATGGTTACGGACGGCAAGGAGTGGCCAGTCCGCGCCGCGATGGTGGCAGGTCGCCAGAAGCCGGGACGAACCGTCGCTCCTGAAATCCAGCTTGTTCATGCCGAGGATCGGCGGCAATGGCCCTTCGATGCCGGCAAGGATCGGATGCGACGGCTGCAGGATCGAGGTCTGCAGGCCTTGCGGCACTTCCATGCCGTCACTGAACGGCAGGCAGCGGACCGGCAACACATCCTCGACCGGGGTGTCGTAGAACCGCGCCGTCCCGAACATGCCCTGAAATCCCATATAGCCGCCGGCCAGCATCAATCCGCCGCCGGCTTCGACATAGGCTTTGAGCACCTCGAGCCGGTTGACGCCGACACGCCCGGCGCGGGCATCCGGCGTGACCAGCAAGGTTAGCGCACCGACATCGGAGATCACCACCGCCTGGTACTCAGCGAGCGCATCGAGGTCGAAGGGAAACTCGGCGGCACAGCGATCGCCACCGATCTGTGTGACAGCAATGCCCTCGGCGGCAAGCACGGCATTGAAGGCTGTCGCGCCATTTACCCACGTCGCGCTTGTCAGCACGTCGCCGCCGGCAGCGACCGAAGTCGTCGCCGCGAAGGTCTCGCCTGCCAGCAAGAGTTTCATTGTCGCCCTCGCGATTTTTTACTGAGATTGAAAGCGAGCGCCGGCTTGAACCGGCGCCCGCAAAAGCCTTGGGAGGCTTAGAACTTGAACTCGGCCAGATTGTCTGGGGTAACGATCTTGGCCGGGCCCAGGATCAGTTCGCCGCCAGCGCCGATCGTGTATTCGCCGAGCCGGCCGGCGCTGAACTTGTCGCCTTCCTTGCCGGTGATCTTGCACTGCGCAAGCGCCTGGGCCGCCTGGTAGGTCAGGTAGCCGAGATCGGAGACGTTCCACCAGATGTCCTGAGCAGCGCCGTCCTTGATGTATTTCGAGATCAGCGTCGCAGGCGCCAGACCCGTCAGCTTGACCTTGCCTATGAGGCCGGCTTCCTCCAGCGCACGCGCCGCGGCGGGCAGGCCGATGCCGGCCGGAACGATGATCGCCTTGAGGTCGGGGAAGGCCTGCACCAGCGCCAGCGCCTGCTGCTGGTTGATCTGCTCGCTCTCCTCGCCATAGGCGACCTGGACCAGCTTCATCTTGGCGAATTTCGGCTCTGCCGCCATCTTCTTCTTCATGAAGTCGATCCAGGCGTTCTGGTTGGTCGCCGTCGGCGTCGACGACAGGATGGCGAACTCGCCCTCGCCGCCTGTCAGGTTGTAGGCGCTTTCCAGCATCATTTCGGCCAGGCTGTCACCCTTGGCCTGGTTGACGAAGATCGAGCGGGCATCGCCGGCAACATCGGAATCGTAGGAGACGACCCTGACGCCTTGCTGTGCAGCGCGCTTCAAGGCCGGGGCGACGGCGTTGGCGTCATTGCCGGAAATCGCGATCACACCGACCTTTTGCGAGACCAGGCTGTTGATGAAATCGATCTGCGCTTCGGCCGTTGCTTGCGAAGGCGCGACCTGGATCGCCTTGCCGCCGATTTCCTTGGCGGMCTCCTCGGCGCCCTGCTGGGCAACCTTGAAGTAGGGATCGGTGTCGAGCTTGGGCAGGAAGCCGACCGTGACCGGTTCCTTGGCGCATTCCTGGCTGAGAGCCAGCGAGGTCGGTGCGAGCAGAACCGCGGATGCGAGCAGGGCTAATCTAAACGCTTTCATTGTAAACTCCTCCGTCAGAACATTCGGGCTTGAAGGAAGGGGCCCGAGATCACCCCTTGGTTTCGCGCAGGACGCGCGATCTTGAGAGCCGCTCCTCCAGGGAACGCCAGTAATTGCCGACCAGCAGCGAGCCGATCAGAAGCAGGCCGATGATCATGCCTTGCGCGTCGCCGCCGATCTGGTTGAGCGCCAGCACGTTGCGGATGATGGCAATCAGCAGCAGCGCCAGCATGACGCCGGTGAGCCGCCCCTTGCCGCCAAACACGCTGACGCCGCCAAGCAGGACGATGGTGATGACGTCGAGCTCCATGCCGAGCGCATTGTTGGCGCGGGCATTGGAAAGCCGCGCCGTGTAGACGATGCCGGCGATGGCCGCGACGATGCCGGAGATGACGAACAGCTTCAGCACCATTTTTCGCGTGTCGATGCCGGAATAGCGCGCCACCTCCGGGCTGCCGCCAAGCGCGTAGATACGCTTGCCGGTCGGCGTCTTCTGCAGCACGACCGCAAAGACCGGCGCCAGCACCAGGAACGGCACGATGGTCCACGGGATCTCGGTGCCCGGCAAATTGTTGATGCCGAAATCGACGACCGCTGGCGGCAGGATGTTGACCGAACCGGTGCCGAGCAGGATGTAGCCAATGCCGCGATAGAGCGCCATGGTGCCGAGCGTCACCACCAGGGACTGCAGCCCGAGCCCCGAAACCAGATAGCCATTGAAGGCGCCGAGCAGGCCGCCGGCGACAAGTGTCAGCGGGATGGCCGCCAGCGTCGGCACGCCGGCCTGGACAGCCAAGYCGAAGACGACGGAGGTCAGCGCCAGCACCGAGGCGATCGACAGGTCGATCTCGCGGGTGATGATGAGCAGCGTCATCGGCAGGATCAGCAACGCCTTTTCCGAGGCGCTCGCGGCCAGTTGCGACAGGTTGAAGCCCGATACGAAATTCGGCACGAAGACCGCCGCGTAGAGGAAGATGGCGAGGCAAGCGGTCGCCAGCAAAAGGTCCCAGAAGTCGATCGAGCGCAGGAATTTTCTCATCTCGCCCTCGCCTGTCTTGCCTGCTCGGCGCGCCGCACGATGAAGGTGTCGATGCCGATGGCGACCAGGATCACCAGGCCGTAGACGCCCTGCAGCCAAAGCGGATCGACGCGCACCAGCGTCAGCCCGTTCTTGATGACCAGCAAAGTCAGCGCACCGAGGATGATCCCGAGCAGCGTACCCGAACCGCCACGGATGGCGACGCCGCCGACCACCGCCGAGGCAATCACGGTAAGCTCGAAGCCGAGCGCGACACGGGCATCGATGGTGGCGTAGCGCGAGGCCCAGAGCGCGCCGCACAGGCCGCCGAGCAGGCCGGCCGTGCCAAAGGCAAGCAGGATACGCCGGTCGACAGGAATGCCGATGAGACGCGCGCCGTCCGGATTGGAGCCTGTGGCAAACAGCTCGCGTCCAGTGGCCGTGCGATAGAGCAGCACATAGCCGCCGCACAGGATAACAATGGCGATGACGACGATCAGCGGCACGCCGGCGACCTTCAGGCCGGTCATGTCGAGCCAGGCCTGCGTGACCTCGTCGGCGCTGACCTGGTCGCCGGCCGCCCAGATCGAGTTGAAGCCGCGAAAGATCGACATCGAGGCCAGCGTGACGACGATGGCCGGGATCTTTCCCCTGGTGACGACAAGGCCGTTGAGCAGCCCGGCAAAGCCGCCGACCGCGCAGGCGGTGATCAGGCCGATGCCGATGTCCAACCCCGGATAGGCCTGAACCATGCTGGCCGCCATATAGGCCGAAAGACCGATCACGGCGGCGATCGAGAGGTCGATGTTGCGGGTGATCAGCACCAGCATCTGGGCGAGTGCCGCGACGATGAGCAAGGCCGCGTCCATCGACAAAGCGGTCAGGTTTGCCGCACTCACCATGCGCGGGTTGATGATAGTGACCGGAATGGCGACGGCCAGCATCGCGGCGAGCAGTCCGAACTCCCGCCGCTTCAGGAAATCGAAGGATCCGTTCTTCCTCTCCTTGTGCGCATCGGGCTGCGCGGCCGCGTCGATGCGCTCGCCGGTCTTGGTCGCCGCTTCCAGCACCTTCTCCTGAGTGGCTTCACCCCTGGCGAACTCGGCCATCTGGTGGCCTTCGCGCAGCACGACGATGCGGTCGCACATGCCGATCAGTTCAGGCATTTCGGACGAAATCAGCAGGATCGCCATGCCTTGCGCGGCAAGGTCGGCGATCATCGCATGCACTTCCGCCTTGGTGCCGACATCGATGCCTTGCGTCGGCTCGTCGAGGATGAGGACGCGCGGTTCGGTGCGCAGCCACTTCGCCAGCACCACCTTCTGCTGGTTGCCGCCCGACAGTTCCTTGACCGGCTGCCCGTAGCCGGAAAAGCGCAGTTTCATGCGCTTCAGCCAGTCCGCGACCAGGTCGATGGCGCGGTCCGTGCCGTAGAAGCCGGCGGGAGCGGCCTTGTCGAGAACCGGTAGCACCGCATTGTCGAGGATGGAGAAATCCATCACCAGGCTTTGGCCCATGCGGTCTTCGGAGACATAGGCAATGCGCGCATCCATGGCGTCGCGCGCCGATGCGAAATGCACGGGCTTGCCATCGATCAGGATCTCGCCGGCATCCGGCCCGTCGATGCCGAACAGCACGCGCGCAATCTCGGTTCGACCGCTACCGACCAGGCCGCCAAGGCCCAGCACCTCGCCGGCGTGAAGCTTGAGGTCGATGCCGGAAAAGCCGCCGGCGCGCGAAAGCCCCCTCGCCTCCAGCACCAGCGCACCGGTGGCGTGATGTCGTTCAGGGTAGAGGTCGGTGACTTCACGGCCGACCATCATGCTGATAGCGGCGGCGCGACCAAGCTCGGCCTTCGGCTTGACGCCGATCAGGCGCCCGTCGCGCAACACCGCGATGCGGTCGGYGATGCGGAAGATCTCATCCATGCGGTGGCCGACGAACATCATCGCCACGCCGTGCAGCCTGAGATCGGCAACGACGGTGAACAGCCGCTCGACCTCGCGCTGCGACAGGGCCGCCGTGGGCTCGTCCATGATCAGCACGCGCGCATCCAGCGACAGCGCACGCGCGATCTCGACCAGTTGCTGTTCGGAGGTGCGCAGCGTTCCCAACCGCGTTGCCGCCGGCACATCGAGGCCCACCGTCGCCAGCACTTTGCGGGCGCCGGTAAGCATGGCGGCATTGTCGATGCCGCCGAAGCGATCGCGCGGCATGTGACCGAGATAGATATTTTCCGCCACGGAGAGATCAGGAAACAGGCCGGGATGCTGATGCATGACCGCAATGCCCGCGGCCTGCGCGTCGTGCGGCGATCGGAAGACTATCGCCTTGCCGTCGACCTCGACATGACCGCTGGTGGGAGAATGCACACCGGCCAAGAGCTTGACGCAGGTGCTCTTGCCGGCGCCGTTTTCGCCGAGCAGCGCCAGCACCTCGCCGGAGCGCAGCTCGAAGGAGGCGTCCTTGAGCGCAATGGTGCCGCCGAAAGCCTTCGTCGCCTGAACCAGGGCAACGGGAACAGCAACATCCCGCACCCTCGCCGCGTCGGCCTCGCTCTGTGTGCCCGAGTGCAGCACATCTCCTCCCTGATCTAGTTATTTTTTCAATTTGCTATATTAAATAGACCCGGATCGCAACTGGAAAATTGACTTACGCGGTTCCAACGCGCAGTGTTGCGTCACGCACGGGTGCGCTCAAAGCGCCTCGATCGCAGCAGTTTCAAAGCTGTAGGCGACCAGGGTGGCTTCGCGAGAATAGATGGGGAGAGGCCGGTTTTGTCCGGAAAAGGTAGCAACTCTGTCAAGGTTCGGCACTACAATGAGCGTTTCGTGCTCGATGCCATCCGTCGCCTGAAGGAAGCCTCCAAGTCGGACCTGGCGCGCGCGGCAAACCTGACGCCGGCCGCGGTCGCCGCCATCGTTGACGGCCTGGAGTCGTCTGGATTGGTAAAGCAAGTGGGAAAAAGGTTCGGACAACGCGGCTCGCCCTCCACGCTCTACAGGCTTACACCGGAGCGTATCTATAGCGTCGGCATCAAGATCGGCCGGCGTGCGCTGGAAGCCGTGCTTGTCGACTTTGCCGGCGAGGTTCGGGCCCGCGAGTCGCACGAATACCGCTTCCCCGATCCCGATCTGGTGCTCAAGGCCGGCAACATGTCGCTGGCCAATTTCGAAAAACTGGTCGACGGGCTTGGCGATGCCAGCATCGTCGGCGTCGGTATTGCCTCACCGTATTTCCTCGGCGGCTGGAGCGAGGAACTCGGCTTTCCCGACGATCTCGGCGGCCGTTGGGAGGCCATCGACCTGACGACATGCTTTGCCACGCCGCCGAAAACGCCGGTGTTCGTCGAAAACGATGCCACCTCGGCGGCGCTGGCCGAACTTGTCCAGGGCGCCGGCGCGCGGTTCCGCGACTTCATGCACATTTCGATCGACACGTTCGTCGGCGGCGGGCTGGTGCAAGGCGGCAAGGTTCATACCGGGCCGCACGGCAACAGTGCCGCGCTCGGGCCATTGCCGGTTTCGCCATCAAGTCTCGATTCGGTGGCGGCCAAGCCGGCGCGCTACCAGAGCCTGCTGCATCGCGCCTCGATCTACGTGCTGGTCAATCATTTGAAGTCACGCGGCGTGGTGATCAATCGCGTGCGGGAACTCGATCCGCTGCCGCCGGGCGCACGCGAGCCGCTGTTCGAATGGATCGACGATTGCGCCAATGCCCTCGTCGAGGCGATCATCGCCATCACCTCCGTCATCGACATCGAGGCCATCGTGCTCGACAGCATCCTGCCGCGGCCGATCCATCTCGAACTTTTGGCAAGGGTGCAGACCCAGTTCAGCCGAACCAGCGCTATCGGCATCGTGGCGCCGGAGATCGTGCCCGGGCAATTCGGCCCCGAGGCCTCATCGATCGGCGCCGCCATGCTGCCGTTCTCGGCGCTGCTGGCTCCCGACAGCGGCGTGCTGATGATCGGCAAGGACCGGACGAAGCTGCTGAGCGCGCTCTCGACTCTGGCTGGAAACTAGGTAGCAGGAGCAGACGCCCCACAGCCGGTCCCGCGCAGCCATCCTGCTCCGACGGCAGGCCGAGGCTTGCGATCACGAAGCGGTGACGGATGTAACGCAGGCCCGGTAGACCGCGAAGACTGGACATAGGCGCCGGGCGAAGCATTTGCGGCGCGTCCAGCGGAAGTCTGGGCGCGGTCCGCCAACACCTCAAGGAATCCACGATCATGTTGAATAGGCGTAATTTTTCCACCACGCTCGTCGCGGGGGTGGCGGCGAGCATACTGGCGGGCTCCGCCAAGGCGCAAACCCAGACGGGTCCCAAGGTCCACTCCGATGTTCGCCCCGAAGTCCGCAATGTCGTCCTGGTCCATGGCGCCTATGCGGATGGCTCGTGCTGGTCGGAAGTGGTTGGCCCGCTGCAGCAGGCCGGCTTCAACGCAACCGTCGTCCAGCACCCGCTGACCACGCTGGAAGCGGGCGTCGAGGCAACGCGCCGTGCGATCGCTCTCCAGGATGGACCGACCGTACTTGTCGGGCACTCCTTTGCCGGCATGATCGTCAGCGAGGCAGGGGCTGATCCAAAGGTATCCTCGCTCGTCTATGTCGCAGCGCGCGCGCCGGATGCTGGTGAAGACTACACGGCGCTCGCCAAGACGTTTGCGGCGCCGCCGGCCTCGGCGGGCCTTATCTGGTCCGCGGGCTACGGCAAGCTCAGCGAGGAGGCCTTCCTGCGGGATTTCGCCGGTGGCATTCCTCGCGAGAAGGCGCGCATCCTCTATGCCGTCCAGGGACCGATCTCGGACAAGCTTTTCTCCGGAAAGACAACGCAGGCGGCCTGGCGCTCGAAGCCAAGCTGGTATGCCGTCTCGACCGAGGATCGCACCATCAACCCGGATCTCGAACGCTTCATGGCCAAACGCATGAACGCCAAGACCATCGAGGTGAAGGCAAGCCATTTGTCGCTGATCTCTCACCCGCGTGAGATCACCCAGCTCATCACGCAAGCCGCAGGGCAGCTCAGCTAGAGCAATTCCAGCAACAATGTGAAACGGCTTTCCCGGGAAAAGCGCGCGACTTCAAGGTCAACATCAATCAATCGCGCCGCCTTTTCGTGGCGAGCATGCAGCGCCAAAGCGGATTGCGCTTGCGTCATGGCAACGTCGACTGGCCTGCGAGTGCGGGCCAGCCAGTCGCGGCGCGCGTTGCACGGGCTTGCCATCAAATGGGGTCGAAATGCTTCCTTCGTTCGCCCTATAGTGTGCGGACTGGCACAAAAGGAAATTGAGGATGATGAGCCGCGAGGAGTTGACCTGTAGGCTCTCTATTCTGCTATAGCGTATAGCGCGAGCAATGCTGCGGCAAAGGTGAGATGTATGGGTGTCAACAGCCCCAAGATAAGCGGCTTCGTCATAACCTACAACAGTGGAGAAATTCTCAAGACTTGCTTGCGTTCCTTGCGATTTGTCGATGAGCTCATTGTCGTCGACAAATCATCCACCGACGGCACCGCTGCTGTTGCGGCTGGCTTTGCCGACAAAGTCATCTCCGTGCCGTGGTCGCCATTGCCCACCGAGACGCGGTTCGTCGCCTACGACGCCTGTTCGCACGACTTCATACTCTATCTGGATCATGACGAATGCCTCAGCGTCGAAGCCATTCGCTGGATAAGGGAAAATGCCGGCTCCCACCCGGCTGGCGTGTTTCGTTTCCCCAAGCGCGAATACATTATGGGACGCCACGACGATGATGCCTATTACTGGCCGTCCTACAATGTGCGCGCTTTTCGCCGTGGCGCGGCGGAATTCGTTTCGAAGCTGCATGAAGAGGTCGGACGAATAACGGGCGAGGTCTACGACGTCCCGCATGATGGAGGCGTGTGCATCCACAATTTGTCGCATCGGGATGCGCATCAATGGATTGAAAAAACCAATCGTTATACGAGCGAGCGAGACAGGGTCTCGTTCTTCGATGCCAGCACCCCCCTCGAGACTTTCGGGCAAAAGCGCATAGCGTACTGGCTGGCTCAGTCCAGGTCGCGATCGGACTACGTTGTCGCTACCGCGCTGCTGCGGGCGGTCTACGATATAGTGGACCGGGTAAAACTGTGGGAAGCACAGGATGGCCTTGATGGCGACGCGGCATTCGCCGCCGTCTGCTCGGAATTGGAGGCAACCTACGATATTGCCGAACGGGCGAAGCTCTGGGAGACCCCCGGTGGGCCTGAGGAAGAGGCAATATTCGCCGCCGTCCGCAAGGAGATGGACGCATTTCATAACCCGTTGAGGTCCGACCGCCGTCCAACATCGGCGCAAGCCGCCGGACCGAAGGTTCGACCGAAGTCGCCATCCCGTCTCAAAAAGACCTTGCAAAAGATCCGCTCGCGCTTGACGGGAAGAAGGCGTTGACGCCGGAAACCGGCGCGCCTGGATCCGCCATGCACTTGCAGCCGCTTCGTGTTTTGACCCTGATGGCGCGTCACGGAACCGAGAAGTATCCGACCGCATGGCAGGACTTGCGCGCTATGTTCGCCGAGCAGATGTCGGACGTTGCGCATCGCATGCTCGTGATCGACAATGCGCTGCCGGTCGGTCACGGCTCCGATCTCGACTGCGGGGTCGAACTGATCGGCGCGTCGAACGACGATTGGGAGTTCTCCGCGTGGGACCGCGGTATCCATCATACCGGCGCCAAACTTCATCACTATGATCTGGTTCACTTGGCCACTTCGGCTTTCGCGGCATCCGCATCTGATCATCTCAAATTGATGGATGGCGGCTTGTTGCGGT
>NZ_JBFUGJ010000096.1:0-18884 GCF_056402975.1 Mesorhizobium sp. P3_A9
AGGATCTCGATCCAAGCCCGCGAGCGCTTTCCGGCAAAATTGGAAAGGTCAGCAGATCCGGTGTGATTCCGGAGCCGACGGTATAGTCCGGATGAAAGAGAACGAAACGGAAAACGGACCGCCCTGGCGGGCCGGATTTCGTATCGTGCGTCCTGATTCTGGTTCGAAACGGAAGGATGGACCCATGAATCAGCATTCCCACAAAGACTATGAGACTGTTCGCATCGCCGTCATTCGCGCGCGCTGGCATGCGGATATCGTCGACCAATGCGTGCACGCCTTCGAGGCGGAACTGGCTGACATCGGCGGCGGTCGCTTCGCCATCGATGTCTTCGACGTGCCCGGCGCCTACGAAATCCCGCTGCACGCCAAGACGCTGGCCCAGACCGGCCGCTATGGCGCGATCCTCGGCACGGCGTTCGTCGTCAATGGCGGCATCTACCGGCATGAGTTCGTCGCCAGCGCCGTCATCGACGGCATGATGAACGTGCAGCTGTCGACCGGCGTGCCGGTGCTTTCGGCGGTGCTGACGCCGCATAATTATCACGACAGCGCCGAGCACCACCGCTTCTTCTTCGAGCACTTCACCGTCAAGGGCAAGGAAGCTGCCAAGGCATGCGTGGAAATTCTCACTGCCCGGGAAAAGATCGCGGCATGAAATTATCCCGGCCGGGTGGAAATCGCGATAACACCCGGTAGTATTTGCGAAAAGTCGGGAGGATGCCGGTGCAGACCAAGAAGATCATCAATGACGGCAACCACGCCGTCGACGAGATGCTCGAAGGGATTCTCGCCGCGCATCCTCGCCATCTCAAAAGCGCGGACGGCAGCCCGCGCTCGATCATCGCCCGTGACGGGCCGCGACCCGGCAAGGTCGGGCTGGTGATCGGCGGCGGCTCGGGCCATGAGCCGACCTTTCTTGGCTTTGTCGGCAAGGGGCTGGCGGACGCGGCGGCGATCGGCAACGTCTTTGCCTCGCCACCGCCCGATCCGATCCTGGAATGCGCCAAGGCGGTGAGCGGCGGCGCGGGCGTCCTGTTCATGTATGGCAACTATGCCGGCGACGTGATGAATTTCGACATGGCGGCCGAGTTGGCAGCGATGGACGACATCGAGGTGCGCACGGTGCTGACCACCGACGACGTCGCCTCGGCACCGCGCGACCAGCGGCAGAAACGCCGCGGCGTCGCCGGCAATTTCTTCATCTTCAAGGCCGCCGGTGCCGCTTGCGACCTCATGCTCTCCCTGGACGAGGTGGAGCGCATCGCGCGCAAGGCCAACGACCGCACCTTCACCATGGGCGTTGCGCTGGCGCCCTGCTCGCTGCCGCAGACAAGGCGGCCGAATTTCGAGATCGGCGCGGACGAGATGGAGATCGGCATGGGCATCCATGGCGAACCCGGCATCGCGCGCGGCAAGCTCGGCACCGCCGACGCCATCACCGACGAGATGCTGGACAAGATTTTCGCCGAGATGGCGCCGAAGCGCGGCGACAAGGTCGCGGTGCTGGTCAACTCGCTCGGCTCGACGCCGCTGATGGAGCTCTACATCATGAACCGCCGGGTCAAGCAGAGGCTCGACGCACTCGGCGTTTCCATCCACGCGACCTGGGTCGGCAATTACTGCACGTCGCTGGAAATGGCCGGCGCCTCGGTGACGCTTTTTCATGTCGACGAGGAATTGCAGACCATGCTCGACCACCCCTGCGACTGCGCGATGTTCCGTGCCGGCTGACGAAAGAGCATTCCCGTGACCATCGACGCCACCGACCTGAAACGAATGTTCGATACGATCGCGGTGGCGATCGAGGCCGACAGGGACCGGCTCTGCCAGCTCGACGGTGTCATCGGCGACGCCGACCATGGCATTGCGATGGAACTCGGCTTCAATGCCGTGCGCGATGCGCTGGCCGCGATCGATCTTTCAGCGATCGAGCCGACGGCGCTGCTCAACACCGCGGCGAAATCGTTCCTGAATGCCGTCGGCGCCTCGTCAGGCCCGCTCTACGCAACGGCCTTCATGCGCGCGGCTTCCACCGTCAAGGGCAAGGCAACGCTGGCGGACGCGGATTTCATCGCTTTGTTTCAGGCCATGGCGCAAGGCATCAAGGATCGCGGCAAGGCGGAACCCGGTGAAAAGACGATGGTCGATGCCTGGCAGCCGGCGGCCGAAGCCGCTGCAGCAGCCACCATAGCCGGCAAGCCCCTGGCTCAGAGCCTCGAGGCGGCCCTTGCCGCCGCCCAGTCTGGTGCTGAAGCAACCAAGGACATGATCGCTTCCAAGGGCCGCTCCTCGCGGCTCGGCGAGCGCTCGCTCGGACACATGGACCCGGGCGCGGCGTCGGCCGTCACCGTCATCGCAGCGATGACGAAGAGCCTGGGTTAGCCCTTCGCCGCGTCGAGCCTGTCGATCGCCTGGACATTGCCGGCAGACGGCCCTTTTTCATCGAACTCCGAAGCGAGCCATGTATCGACGATCGCCTTGGCCAGTTCCGGGCCGATGACGCGGGCGCCCATGGTGATGATCTGCGCATTGTTGGATTTCGCCGCGCGCTCTGCCGAATAAGTGTCGTGGGTGAGCGCGGCGCGGATGCCCGGCACCTTGTTGGCCGAGATCGAGACACCGATGCCGGTGCCGCAGAACAGGATGCCGCGCTCGTTCTCGCCGTCGATGATGGTCTGGGCGAGTTTTTGCGAGAGGTCGGCATAGTAGCCGGCCTGGCTGAAGTCGCTGACGGTGAGGCCCGGCTTGGTCGCGAGGTGTGCGGCGATGACGTCGAGCAGCGGCTTGCCGGCGCTGTCGGCTCCAATGGCTATTTTCATGGTTTTTCCCTTTCGTGTTTGGATGATTTCAGATCGCCGCCGAGGCGCGGCCGAGGATGTCGATGTAGCCATCCGCCTGCCAGGCGGAGCGGCCGATGAAGAGGCCATCGATATTGGGCTGGCCGACCAGTTCGGCGGCATTGCCGGGATTGACGCTGCCGCCATAGAGCACCGGCGGTACGGACGGCAGCAGGCCGCCAGTCACCTTTTTGATCAGTGCCTGTTGCTTGTCAGCATAGTCGGAACTGGCCGGAATGCCCTTGTCGCCGATCGCCCAGACCGGCTCGTAGGCGAACAGGATTTTTGCGCCCTTCGCCTCACCTTCCAGGAATTGCAGCGCGCCCTCGACCTGAGCGGTCAGCACGGCATCGGCCTGCCCGCTTTCGCGCTCGGCCAGCGTCTCGCCGACGCAGATGAGCGGTATCAATCCGTGCTTCACCGCTGCCGCCGTCTTCAGGCCGACGGCGCGATCGGTCTCACCGAAATGCTCGCGCCGTTCGCTGTGGCCGAGTTCGACCAGATCGAGCCCGCAGTCGGTCAGCATCACAGGTGAAATCTCGCCGGTCCAGGCGCCGGCATCGGCCCAATGCATGTTCTGGGCGCCGACCTTGATRCGCGTCGACGACAGCGCCTGCTTGACCTCGCGCACTGCCGTGAAAGGCGGGATGACGAAGGGTTGGATGCGGTCATCGAAACCGGGAATGAAACCGGCCAGGCGCTCCGCGAAATCCAGCGCCTCGGCCAGCGTCTTGTTCATCTTCCAGCTTGTACCGACCCAATACACCACGCGTGCTCCTTACTCAGTTGCCGAACTTAGTTGCCGACCAGGACCACCGAGACACCGGCGGCATCCAACGCCTCATACAACCCCGGCTCGAGCTCACGGCCAGTGAAGACCGTGTCGAATGCCTTGAGGTCGGTGAGAAAATGCAGCGCCGTGCGGCCGAACTTGCCGTGATCGACCAGCAGATATTTGCGGGTTGCCGCCGCCATCATCAGCCGCTTGGCCTGCACCACCTCCTGGTCCTGGTGGAAGGCGGAGGCGCCATGGATGGCGGATGAGGACAGGAAGGCGACGTCGGCGCGCAGCGATTTGAGCATGTCCTCGGCGAGCAGGCCGAAGAAGCCGTGGAATTTCTTGCTGTATTGGCCGCCAAGCGCGATCAGGTTGATGCCGCCGGCACCGGCGAGCTCCTGGATGACGGCCAGGTTGTTGGAGATCACCGTCAGCGGCCGCAGGTCGGCGAGATGGCGCGCAATGCCGCCCGCCGTCGAGCCGTCGTCGATGATCACCGTCTGGCCGGGTTCGATCATGGCCACGGCGGCTGCGGCCAGACGCTGCTTTTCCTCGGTCGCCTGCTTCTGCCGGTAGCGGAAATCGCTTTCGAACAGGCTGCTTGGCTGGATCGAGGCGCCGCCGCGCACCTTGCGCAGGAACCCGTTTTCCTCGAGTTCGTCAAGGTCGCGGTGCACCGTCATCTTCGAGACGCCAAAGCGTAGAGCGAGGTCGTCGACGCCGGCCTGACCGGCGTCCATCAGAAACTCCATGATGCCTTGACGCCTGATGTCGCTTTTCATTGCCGCTGACCGCCAACGCCGAAGCGTGGCTCCTTGATCTGAGTTAAGGATATAACAGCTATCGTCGCAAAAGTATCAAATATTTTGTGATAATGGGATAATTTCTTGGGATATTCCACTTGCCCTGATCGCGGCGCTGTAACAAGAATTGCGGCCGAGACCGTCTGTCACGGTTGCGGTTGCGCCGAAATCCGGCCAGAAGCATCGGTGGACTGGACGATCCGCGGACAGTCCGCAACCACCAGGTTTGAAACCAGATACGGGAGACTATTCGTTGGCTCGCATCACACTGAGACAATTGCTCGATCACGCCGCCGAATACGGCTACGGCGTGCCGGCCTTCAACATGAACAACATGGAACAGGGCCTTGCCATCATGGAGGCGGCCGAAGAGACCAAATCGCCCGTCATCCTGCAGGCAAGCCGCGGTGCGCGCGCCTATGCCAATGACGTGGTGCTGGCCAAGCTGATCGATGCGCTGGTCGAAATCCACCCCGACATCCCGGTCTGCATGCATCTCGACCATGGCAACAACGAAGCCACCTGCGTCACCGCGATCCAGTACGGCTTCACCTCGGTGATGATGGACGGTTCGCTCAAGGAAGACGGCAAGTCGCCGGCCGACTACGCCTATAATTCCGGCATCACGAAGCGCGTCGTCGACATGGCGCATTGGGGCGGCGTGTCGGTCGAAGGCGAGATCGGCGTTCTGGGATCGCTGGAGAGCGGCGGCGGCGAGCAGGAAGACGGCCACGGCGTCGAAGGCGCGATCAGCCACGACCAGCTCTTGACCGATCCTGAACAGGCGGTGGAGTTCGTCAAGGACACGCATGTCGATGCGCTGGCGGTGGCCATGGGCACCAGCCACGGCGCCTACAAATTCTCGCGCAAACCCGATGGCGCGGTGCTGGCGATGAACGTCATCGAGGAGATCCATCGCCGCCTGCCTAACATGCATCTGGTCATGCAYGGCTCGTCCTCGGTTCCTGAGGATCTGCAGGAGATCATCAACAAGTATGGCGGCCAGATGAAGCCGACCTGGGGCGTGCCGGTGGAAGAGATCCAGCGCGGCATCAAGCACGGCGTGCGCAAGATCAACATCGACACCGACAACCGCATGGCGCTGACCGGCGCCATCCGCAAGGTGCTGACCGAGAACCCCAGCGAGTTCGATCCGCGCAAATACCTGACGCCGGCAATGGCGGCCATGCGCAAGCTCTGCAAGGAGCGCTTCGAGCAGTTCGGCACCGCCGGCAACGCGCCGAAGATCAAGCCGCTGCCGGTCTCGGAAATGGCCAAGCGCTACAAGTCGGGCAGCCTCGATCCGAAATTCGGCTGAGTTCGGCCGATTGAAATCTGCAATTTCATCGGGCAGGAGCCGTATCGGCTCCTGCCCGATTTCTATTAGGCCTTTGGCAAAAGACCTGACCGGCCGGCGTCGATGAACGGCGCCCAGTAGTCGACCGACTCGCGGATCATGGCGACGACCTGATGGTCGACCGGCTCGCGCTCGCGGAACGACAGTTCGAGGCAGATCTCGTTGTCGGTGCCGCCGCCGCGCCGCACCGTCTCCAGCAGCTTTTCCGGCGTGATGCGGCCATCCCTGTTGTAGGTCGCGGTGAACGGCCAATGGCCGCCCTTGTTCATCGACGACTGCTTGATGTGGATGATCGGCGATTTCCGGGGAAAGGCCTCGGCCCAGGCGTAAGGGTCGATGTCGGCGGGATTGCTTGAGGTGACGTCGCCATGGTCGATGTCGACCATCATCTCCAGCGGAATGGCCATGCCGGCGGCGTCGATCACGCCTTGCAGCTGCTGGCAGTTGTCGATGGTGTGGCCGAACTCGCGGCCGACCGACATCGGCTCCCAGAACAAATAGGTCAGGCCAGCCGCCTTGGCATGCCCGGCAACCTCGCGCCAGCAGTCCAGCGCGATGTCGAACAGCCGCGCGCGGCGCTCTGGGTCGTCAAAGTCGCGGTGGGTGAATATGGCGAATTGCGTGCCCATGCCGCTGGCGCCAAGCTCGGCCGAGATGTCGGCGAAGGTCTTGAACCAGTCGACATAGTAGCGGCGCACATCGGCGTCGGGGTGGCCGAAATGATTGAGCCGGCCATAAGGACCGGTCATGCCGGAGGTGACGCGCACGCCGGTGCGGGCGAGTGCATTGCGGAACAGGCGGACGAATTTGCCGATCGTCGCCGCCGGCCAGCCCGGATTGACGAATTCATGCGTGAGTTGCACGTCCCTTATGCCGATGTCATAGGCAATGGTATCGATCAGGTCGTCCGGATCGGCAAAACGGTTGACCAGCGGATTGGTGTTGAGGGAGAGCGTGAAAGCCAAGGCCGCTACCCCTTCTCAGCGCTGGCGCGAGTGGTAATGGCCGTCATTGCAGCGTCGCCCCCTCGCGGTTGAGTTGCTGGCGGTATTTTTCAGCGTCCCAGTTCAGCAGCTCGGCATTATCCTTCTGGCTGAGATAGTTGACGCGCGCCGCGCCATCTATGCGCTGGGCGACGTCGGCCAGGCAGCGCGCCATCGCTTCGGCGCCGGCATTGGCATCCCGACGCATCAGCACGCCCTTGCCGGGAAAGAGGATGGATGTCGGTGCGCTACCGGCGCGAGCGACGACCGCCGCCGCGTCTTCACCGGGGCCGGCGATGACCGAGCCGACACCGAGGAAGATGACATGATCGGGGTAGAGGCTGCCGGAGGCGGCGATGCGGCAACTGGCAAGATCGGTGGCGACGGCATGCGCGGCGGCCGAGGCTGGCAGCCGGTAGTCGCTGCCGGCGGCGAGCCTCAGCAGCGCGTCGAGATCGGGCGGCGAAGCCGGTCGCGGCGGCCGCGCGAGCAGCCCGGTCACCCGTTGCAGCAGCAAGGCTGCCTCGGCGACCGTGTCGGCGGCGACAACCAACCCGTGATTGCCAAGCACGAGCACGTTGGTCGCGGCCTTCAGCCGCTCGGCGATCGCTTGCGCCAGCGGCAGGCCGGGCCGGCGATACGGCACGAACGCCCAATCGAGCCCACGCAGGCGCTCCTCCAGCAAGGTTTCGGCATTGGCCTGGACGGCAATCGAAATCGTCTCGACGCAATGGACGTGGACGACGATCTTCTGCGGCAGCAGCGCGTGCACGGTCGTCTCGATGGAGGGCCGCAACTGGCGAGGGTTGAGATCCGCCAGCGTGAACTGACCGGCCGTCTCCGCCATCGGGTTGCGCTGCGCCACGGCATCCAGCAACGGCGCCAACGCGACCGGCACCATGATCTCATCGTCGCGTGCATTCTTCAGCCAGGTGCCCGAGGCTTTGATCCACAGCACGCCGGCCTGCTTGATGGAGGTGTTGCCGCCGGCGCCCTGGACCAGCAGCGGGTCGGCGCCGATGCTGGCCGACAAGGAGCGCAGCATGCAGAATTCGCTGGAGTGGTTGTCGCCCGAATGCGCCATCAGCCTGCCCTCGCCAGCCGGTTTGCGGACCAATGCTCGAAGGCCGCCCTCTCCTCGGCGGACAGATGCAGGCCATGCTTGGTGCGCCGCTCCAGTATATCGGCCGATGTCACCGCCCATTCCCGGTCGAAGAGATAGTTGGCCTCGCGCTCGAAGAAATCCTTGCCGAAGCAGCGCCCGAGGTCATCGAGCGAGCGGGCCGCGCCAACCAAAGCCCGCGTCCTGGTGCCGTAAAGCCGGCCGTAATGCTTGAGCAGCGATGCGGGCATCCACGGATACTCGCGTCCGAGATCGCCGAGAAACTGTTCGAAATCGGCATTGGCGATGTCGCCGCCCGGCAGATGCGCCTTGGCTGTCCAGGGCTTGCCCATTTTGGGAAAGAACGGCGCGATCCTGTCCAGCGCATGCTCGGCCAATTTGCGGAAGGTAGTGATCTTGCCGCCGAAGACGGAAAGCAGCGGCGCCTGCGCATCCGGCGCGTCGAGCTCGAAAATATAGTCGCGGGTCACAGCACTTGGGTTGTCGGCATTGTCGTCATAGAGCGGCCGGACGCCGGAGAACGAATAGACGACATCATTGCGCGCCAGGCCGCGCTTGAAGTAGCGGTTGACCACCTTGATCAGGTAATCGATCTCGCTCTCCTCCGCCGCCACGTCCTCGGGCCGGCCCTCATAGGGAATGTCCGTGGTGCCGATCAAAGCTAGGTCGTTCTGATAGGGGTTGATGAAGATCACGCGCTTGTCGCTGTTCTGGATGAGATAGGCCTGCCGCCCCTCCCAGAATTTCGGCACGACGATATGGCTGCCCTTGACCAGGCGCACATTGCGCCTGGAGTTCTGGCCGGCAACACGGTTGACGATGTCGTTGACCCAGGGGCCGGCGGCATTGATCAGCGCGCGGGCCCGAACCACCGTCCTGATGCCCGTCCTGCCATCCTGCATCTCGACGACCCACAGGCCGTTCTCGCGGCGGGCGGCGGTGCAGGCGGTGCGGGTGAAAACCCTGGCGCCGCGCTCGGCGGCGTCGAGCGCGTTGATGACGACGAGGCGGGCATCGTCGACCCAGCAGTCGGAATATTCGAAGCCGCGCCGGAAGGCATCCTTGATCGGCGCGCCTTCAGGCGCGGTGCGAAGGTTGAGCGTGCGGGTCGCTGGCAGCCGCTTGCGGCCGCCGAGATGGTCGTAGAGGAACAGGCCGAGCCGCACCAGCCAGGCCGGCCGATCGTCGGGGCTGTGCGGCAGCACGAAGCGCATAGGCCAGATGATGTGGGGTGCTGATTCCAACAGCACCTCGCGCTCGATCAGCGCTTCGCGCACCAGGCGGAATTCGTAATATTCGAGATAGCGCAGACCGCCATGGACGAGCTTGCCCGAGCGGGAGCTGGTGCCTTCGGCGAGATCGTCCTTCTCGCACAGGATAACCGAAAGGCCGCGGCCGGCGGCGTCGCGCGCAATGCCGGCGCCATTGACGCCGCCGCCGATGACGAAGAGGTCGACGATTTCAGGACCGCCGTTCATGTCGCCGTGGCCTCGATGCCGGTGTGAAAAGTCATGGCCACTGCCTCAGCACGGATTGACCGGAGGCAGGCCGGCGAGGTAGCGGCGCACCTCTTCGGCGGCCTGTTCGGCGGCGTAGGTGACGGTGCGCACCGAAGCGCCGGCGATATGCGGCGTCAGCGTCACATTGGGAAGCTGCAGCAGCGGCCAGTCCGATGGCACCGGCTCGACGGCGAACGTCTCCAGCATGGCGCTGGCAATCTGGCCTGAAATAAGCGCCTCGTAGAGCGCGTCATAGTCGACCAGCGGCCCGCGTGCGGTGTTGACGAAGATCACACCCGGCTTCATCCGCGCGATGGTGTCCTTGCCGATCAGGCCGCGCGTCTCTTCGGTCACCCGCGAATGCAGCGTGACGACATCGGAGCGGGACAGCAGATCGTCCAGCGCGACAAGTTCGACACCGGCGTTGCGGTCTTCGGCGMTCAGTTGGACATAGGGATCGCTGACCAGGACGTGGCAGCCGAAGGCGCGCAGCAGGCGCACCACCTTGGTGCCGATATTGCCGTAGCCGACGACGCCGACGGTCATTTCGCTGAGTTCGCGGCCGGTGCGGTCGGCGCGGTAGAGATCGCCGCGCCACTCGCCCTTGCGCAAGGCCTCGTGGCCGACCCGGATCAGCCGCGTCTCGGCCAGGATGGCGCCGATGGTGAACTCGGCGACAGCGGTGGCGTTGCGGCCGGGCACATTGACCACGGTGATGCCGTGGGCTCTCGCGGCAGCCATGTCGATGTTGATCGGGCCGCCGCGCGAGACCGCGACCAGCTTGAGATCAGGCAGGTGCCGCATCATGCCTTCCGACAGCGGAGCCAGCTGGGTGACGAGGATCTCGGCATCGCCGATGAAGTCGACGACCTCGTCGGGGTGGCCGAAATACTCCTTGACCTTGTCGAGGCCGAGCGCTGGATTGCCGAACTCCATCGGTTCGTCGGGCCAGGCCGTCTGCAATGTCCTGATGTCGAGGTCGCCAGTCGCGACCTTCTCGATTTTGGCGCGAAACACCTCCGGCAGCATGAAGTTGTCGCCAATGATCGCTATTGTCTTACGCATACTCGACTTCTCAATTTGCCTGCACTGCAGCCATCGCGCGCCAGACCGGCCGCAACGCCTGATGCGCCAACATGTAGGACGGGGTCATCTTGTCGTAGATCGCGGCGAGGCTGCGGTCGCTTGGCTCGGCCTCGCCAAGCAGCGGCGTCACCCATTCGCCGACACACGCATCCATGGACGGGTAGAGGCCGACGCAGACCGCGGCAATCATTGCCGCGCCTGCCGCGCCCGCCTCCTCGCGCGCGCTGGTGCGAATGTCGGCGCCCACCGCCGCACCCAGGATCTTGCGCAGCGCCGGGCTTCTGGCGGCGCCACCTGTCAGGCGGACTTCGCGCGGCAGCGGCCCCATGGCGGCGTAACAGTCACGCGCGGCGAAGGCCAAGCCTTCGAAGACGGCGCGGACGAGGTCGGCATAGCCGTGCCGCGAGGAAATGCCGACGAACCCTGCCCGCGCATTGGCATCGACGAACGGCCCCCGCTCACCCGCCTCCGACACATAGGGCTGATAGAGCAGCGAGGCCGGCTGCGCGGCCGCGATCCAGGCATCGACCAGCGCGATCATCTCGCCATTGCTGCGGGTAATACCTTGCGATGCGAGGATGCCGGAGGCCAGCCCAAGCACCCAGTCGATGTTGAGCGTCGCCGCCATGTTCGACTGCATCTGCGCGAACACGCCGGGCGCTGGCATCGCCATCGTGTAGCCCGTCGCCGCGTCGTTCAACTGCACATCGTCGGGGGTCTCAGCCAACCGCATATGCATGCCGGTGGAGCCGATGATCGAGCAGCCGGGCTTGCGCTCGCGGTCGAGCAGGCCGGCGCCGAGCGCGGTGCAGACGACGTCGACATAGCCGAGCACGACTGGCGTACCGGCCAGCATGCCGGTGGCATCGGCTGCGGCCTGCGACAGCGCCGTGCTGTGCCTGGTGCCGTCAACGATCGGCGGCAGCAGATGCCTGAGATCGGCGACGCCAAGCACGTCCAGCACCTCATCGCTATAGTCGCGGGTGTGGAAATCGCCGAAAGTGAAGGTGCCCTCGGACGGATCGGTGGCGCGTTCGCCGGTCAGTCTGAAATAGAGCCAGTCCTTGCAGTGGAACGCGGTCGCCGCCTTGCCAAGCATTTCGGGCATGGTGCGCTTCATGAAGACGAATTGCGAACCCTGCTGGCAGGCGGCGAGCCCGCTACCGGTTTTCTCGAAGCGGAGCCGATCCTCGGGCCGCGCGCGGATTTCTTCCACGACGGCGGCGGCGCGCGCGTCGAGCCAGAGCCAGCCCTTCGCCACCGGCTCGCCCTTGTCGTCGATCAGCCAGGTCCCGTCGCCTTGCCCGGTGACCGCGATGGCGACGGTCCGGTTGGCGAGATTGGGCACCTTGTCGGCGAGCTGGCGAAGGGTTGTGGCGGCATCGCTCCATGTCCGCGCCAAATCCTGTTCGGCGCCGCCGCCCGGCAGCGTTTCATAGTGGTTCGGCAGTGCTGCGGCGGCAATCTGCCGGCCTGTAATGTCGAAGGCGATGGATTTGATGACGGAGGTGCCGGCGTCGATGCCAATCAGGATGTCACGCATCAGGCAAGCTCCATGCCGTGCGAAATCGCCTCGCCGCTCGCCTGGTCGAAGACGTGCAGGTTCTTCGGGTCGATGCTGACATTGATCGGCGCACCCAAATCGAGACGCGTGCGGTCATGTTCGACCAGGACCAACGAGCCACCTGCGAAGTCAGCGGCGATATGGGTCTGGTCGCCGAGCCATTGGTTGGCCGAAACCCTGGCCGGAACGCCCTCCTTCGAGCGCCGGACCGCGTAGGGCCTGATGCCGATCACGACCCGCTCGCGGCTGAGCAGTTGGTCGCGGACCGGAGCGCTGAATGCATCCTTGTCGTAGTCGAGCGACAGGCCATCGGGCAGCCTGAGGTTGATACGTCCGGCGGCTGTTGCGACATAGGCCTCGAAGACGTTCATCGGCGGCTCGCCGACGAAGGTGCCGGTGAACAGGTTCGCCGGGCGCTCCTTGATCCGGTCCGGTGTGTCGAACTGCTGCAGCACGCCGCCTTCCATCACCGCGATGCGGTCGGCAAGCGCATTGGCCTCGGTCTGGTCGTGGGTGACCAGGATCGCGGTCAGGCCGCGCTCCTTGATGAAGTGCTTGATGCGGCCGCGCAGCACGGCGCGCAGTTGCGGTTCGAGCTGCCCCATAGGCTCGTCGAGGAGATGCAGGTCGGCCTCGCGGATCAGCGCCCGGCCAAGGCTGGCGCGCTGCTGCTGACCGCCGGAGATGGAGCTGGGGTAGCGCTCCAATATGTCCTCGATCTCGAGCAGCTTGGCGATGCTGGCGACCTTGGCGTCGACCTCGGCCTTCGGCAGCCTCGCCGCCTTGAGCGCGAAGGCCATGTTCTCGCGCACGGTGAGCGGCGGGTAGAGCGAGTAGCCTTCGAAGGCCATCGCCACATTGCGCTTGACCGGCGCCAGAGTGTGCACCTTGCGGCCAGCGACCGAGATGGTCCCGCGCGACACGTCCTCGAAACCGGCGATCATGCGCAATGTCGAGGTCTTGCCACAGCCGGAAGAGCCAAGCAGCGCCACGATCTCGCCCTTGGCGATTTCCATGGTCAGGTTCTTGACGGCGTGGACACCGCGGTCGATCGGACCGTAAAACTTGTCGACACCGGAAATGGTGAGTGCGCTCTGGCTCATGCCGCTTCTCCATTGCGCAAGGCGACGACGTTCTTCGAACCGATGCGGTCGCCGCTGGCGTGATCGAACAGCAAGGCGCTCTTGCCGTCGACGGCGATATGGGCCTTGCCTTCACTGCGGCCCGGCGTTCCTGCCGGGCGCGAAACCAGGATCTCACGGCCGCGCACGGTGCGCACCAGCGTGACGATCTTTTCGTTGAGCGGCGTCTCGGCCTMGACCGTCACCGGAATCGCACCCGGGATGTCCTCCTCGACGAAGCTCAACGCTTCAGGCCGCAAGCCGATCACGCAATCGCGGCCGACCGCCGTATCGTAGGCGCCGGCGAGATGGACCTGGACATTGGACAGGCCGACATAGATGCCCCTGCTATCCCGCGCCGGCTTGACGTCGAGCAGGTTGATGGTCGGGTCGCCGAACAGCCGCGCGATCTCGATATTGGCCGGCTCGCGATAGATCTGCTCGGGCGTGCCGAGTTGCCTGATGACGCCTTGCGACATGACAGCGATGCGGTCGCCGAGCGCCATGGCTTCCTTGTAGTCCTGGGTGACGTAGACGACGGTGGCGCCGCGATCGGCGAGCAGTCGCGGCARTTCGAGCCGCATCTCGAAGCGCAGCTTGGCGTCGACATTGCGCAAGGGGTCGTCGAGCAGCAGAAGCGGTGGCGAGCCGACGAGAGCGCGGGCAAGCGCGGTGCGCTGCTTCTGGCCATTGGAGAGCGCGCGCGGCTTGTGCGAGAGCACATGGGCGATCTTCAACAGTTTTGCGACGCTCTCGACGCCGGCCTTGACCGCGCCCTGCGAGGAACGCTTGGCCTCCAGCGGCGTCGCTATGTTGTCGAAGGCGGTCATATGCGGAAACAGCGCGAAATTCTGGAACGCCATCCCGATGCCGCGGAACTCCGCATCGACATCGGTCATGTCGTCGCCGCCGATGAAGATCTTGCCCTCATCCGGATCGATGACGCCGGCAACGAGCCGCAGCAGCACCGTCTTGCCGGCGCCGGACGGACCGAACAGCACAAGGGTTTCGCCATCGGCCACTGTCAACGACAGATTGTCGAGGACAGTCTGGCTCTTGTAGCGCTTGACGATGTTTCTGAGTTCGAGGCTGGCCATGTCTATCCTTTCACCGCGCCAAGCGAGAGGCCTTCGACCAGATAGCGCTGTGCATAGAGGGCGAGCGCCAGCGTCGGCGTGATCGAAAGCACGATGGCCGCCGAAATCTGGCCGTACTGGATGCCCGAGGAAGTGATGAAGGCGAGCGCGCCGACCGTCACCGGCTGCTTGTCGGCCGAGGCCAGCACCAGCGCGAAGACGAAATTGTTCCAGGCGAAGATGAAGGCGAGCAGGCCGGCGGCGGCGATGCCGGGACCGGCGAGCGGCAGCGCGATCTTGCGGAAAGTAGCGAACCAGGAATGGCCGCCGATGCGGTATGCATATTCGATATCGGCCGGAATATCCTCGAAATAGCCGCGCACGATCCACAGGATCAGCGGCAGGCAGATCAGCTGGTAGACCCAGATCAGCCCGATATAGGTGTTGGCCAGCCCGAGCTTCTGAAAATAGAGGGTAAGCGGCAACAGTACCAGCAGTGCCGGCGCGAACTTGAACGACAGCAGCGTAAAGGCGATGTCCTCCGAGCCGCGGAACTTGTGCCGCGCGAAGGCATAGGCCGCCGGAACGCCGAGCAGCAACGCGACCGCGACCGAGGTCACCGACAGGAACACTGAATTCCACAGGTTGCGCATGAAGGCGATGTCGAGCGTGCCGGCGGCGGTGATCAGCTTGCCGGTGATCAACGCCGTGTAGTTGGCGAGCGTCGGCTCGAAGATCAGCTGCGGCGGAATGCGCAGGATGGTCTCGTTGGTCTGGAACGACATCATAAAGATCCAGACGATCGGAAACATGAAGAAGATCACTACCAGCGTCAGGGCTGCGCCGCGCAGGGTGCGTTCGAGCAAGGATGTGTGTTCCATCCCGGCCTCCTATGCCTGACCACGGGCGCGTTCGCGCAGCCGCAGCCAGTTCTTGATAAAGATGTTGGAGAGGAAATAGGTGATCGCCCACAGGATGATCATCAGCGCCGCCGAACGCCCGACATTGGTCGACTGGAAGAAGTTGAGATAGGCCTCGACCTGGAACACGGTCAGCGTGTCGCCCGGCCCGCCTTGGGTCATCGCATAGATGATGTCGAACTGCTGGATGGAATCGAGCAAGCGAAACAGCGTCGCGGTCAGGATGTAAGGCGTCAGCATCGGCAGGGTGATGCGGAAGAAGACGAAGCTGCGCGGCACGCCATCAAGCGCCGCTGCCTCAAAGGGCTGCGTCGGCAGGCTGCGCAGGCCGGCGAGCAGCAGGATCATGATGAAGGGGGTGTAGACCCAGATGTCGACGAGCACGACGGTGAACAGCGCTGTTGACGGCGACGAGGCCCAGCGGAAATCCTGCAGCCCGATCAGGCTGGCGAGATAGCTCAGCACACCGAAGCCGGGATTTGTCATCAGCTTCCACATCAATGCCGCGAGCGCCGGCGCCGTCATCAGCGGCATCAACAGCATGATCGAGATGAAATTGTTCAGCGTCGAGCGCTTCTGCAGCAGCAAGGCGATGGCGAGGCCGAGAAGCAGTTCCAGCACGACGGTGGTGCCGGCATAGAGCAGCGACACCTTGAGCGTGTTCCAGAATTTCGGGTCGGTGAAGAACGAGATATAGTTGTCGCCCCAGTTGAACTGCCGCGCCCAGGGCTGGCTCAGCCGGTAGCGCTGGAAGGAATAGACGACCGAGGTCAGGAACGGGATCAGGATGCCGATGCAGACGAGCAAGGCCGGCAGGCTGAGCACATAGGGCAGCACCCTCTTGCTGATCCTGAAGCCGGATGGCTTGGGCCTTTGCGATACCACCGCAGTCATCGAGCTGCTCCGTTGTTGCTGTCGCTTCGCCCTGCCGGCCGCCTAAGGGAGCAAGGCGACCGGTCGGGCGAAATAGCGGCCACCTTCCGGCACCGCATCGCAAACGTCAAAAGGTGTAATGAGGGCCGGTCCGCCAGGCAGGCCGGCCCTCGTTTCGACTCAACCGAGACCGGCTTCCTTGAGCTGGCCGTTGATGCTTTCGGCGAGCTTGTCGAGGCCTTCGTCGACCGGCACTTCCTTGGCCACCATCTTCTGCAGCGTCGCCGCCCATTCGGTGGTGAGGTCGAAGAACAGCGGCTGCGCCGTGAACTTGATCGAGGCGCCGGCCGCCGAGGCGTCGAACATCTCGACATAGCCCGGATAGCTCTTGTTCAGCTTCTCGCGGAACATCTCATCCTTCCAGACCGACTGGCGGACAGGATCGACGAAATCCATCTTCGTGGCGCCGAACAGGCCGTGTTCGGGACCCGAAGCCCATTGCAGGAAGTACCAGGTCGCATCCTTGTCCTTCGAGAAGTTGGACATCGCCAGCGACCAGATCCAGATGTTGGGCGTCGAGGCCTTGGCCTCAGGGTTGGCGGTGAAGGCGGCATAGGCAAGCTTGCCGGCCATCTTGTTGTCGCCGCCATTCATGAAGTAGCCGAGGCAGTCGGCGTCGAAGATCATCGCCGAGGCGCCGGCGCCAAGATCGGTGCCGACCTGATACCAGGTGTAGGTCGACCAGTCCTTGGGGCCGCTCTCCTGGATCATCTGCACCCATTTGGCGTGGAACGCCTTGGAGCCGGCCGTGTTCATCGCCGCCGCCAGCTTGCCGTCGGCGGAGACAGTCAGGTCCTTCTCATTGAAGTTTGCATAGGCCGACAGGAAGCCCGGATGGATCGTCGCCCAGGAGCGCGAACCGCGGACGCCGATGCCGTAAACGCCGCCGCCAATGTCCTTCTGCAGCTTGGCCGCCGTGGCGATCATCTCGTCCATGTTGCCGGGAACGCCGACGCCGGCCTTGTCGAACATGCCCTTGTTGTAGGTGATGTTGTTCTGCTCGAAAGCCCACGGAATGCACCACTGCTTGGCGTCTTCCGAACCCAGCGCCCCGCCCGGCTTGCCGTTCCAGGCACAGGACGATTTCACGCCCGGCAGGATGTCGTCCCAGGCGTATTTCGGGTTGGTCTTGGCCGGATCCTTGATCCATTCGTTGAGGTCGGTGATCCAGCCGGCCGGGCCGTAGGTCCAGGTCATGTAGGCGCCGGTCATGAAGGCGTCGTATTCAGGCGAGCTTGCCGAAAGTGCTGCCGTGACCTTGTCGAAATAGACGTCTTCAGGGAATACGTCGTAGACGACTTCCATGCCGGTCAGTTTCTTGAAGTTCTCGAGATCGGCGATCATCGCATCGGCATAGGGATGCTTGTTGAGCAGCAGCTTGATGGTCTTGCCCTTGTGCGCCTGCCAGTCGAAATCCGCGGCCAGCGCCCGGGTCTGCCCGAGATTGAGCAGTGTACCGGCGGTGCCGGCGGCAAGGCCCATCGCACCCAGGCCCTTGATCAGTCCACGACGGTCGACCTGTCCGCGCAGGAAGGCGTCAATGAGGTCTTTCTCTTTCTCATGCATTTCGTCTTCTCCTCCACAGGGTAGTTTCAACTAAATGGTTGCCGGCTACCCGACCGGCGTCTCTCCCACGAGCGATCGCGCCGTCCGCTCGTCTGTTATCAGGCCCTTGAGATAGCGGCCCTCCAGCACCGACTTGATGGCGCGAACCTTGATCTTGCCGCCGGCGACGGCGACGATGCGGCGGCTGGCAATGTCCTCACGCGTCAGCGCCAGCGCCCGGTTGGAAACGGTCGTCGCCACCGCCTTGCCGGCCTCGTCGAAGAAATGGCCGAGCAATTCGCCGACGCCGCCATTGCGGCGGATCTCCTCCATCTCGCCCTTTTCGATCATGCCGGTGGCAACCAGCGACGCCTCGCGTTCCGCGGTGCCGATACCGGCGAACAACAGATCTGCGGATTTGGCGAGATCGAAGACCTCGCTGATGCCCTTCTGCCCGAGCAGGACTGTCCGGTCCTCCGCCGTGTTGGCGAACATCGGCACCGGCATGACATAGGCCTCGGCGCCGGTGCGTTCGGCCAGGCGATGAATGACATCGTGCGGGTTGGCCGAGAATTTGCGCGTCAGGCCGCCAAGCAGGGAGACGAAGCGGATCTTGTCGGTCGAGGTGCGCGGCAGATATTCCACGCAAGCCGCGAGTGTGCGGCCATGACCGACACCGATCAGCGCCTCCTCGCCGCGCTCGATCTCGCGCTTCAGAAACTGCGCGCCGGCAATGCCGAGCGCCTTGAGCGGCAGATCCTCGGAATCGAAGTCCGGAACCACCTCGCAATAGTCGAGGCCGTAGCGGCGGGACAATTCGTCTTCAAGCTCGACGCATTCCGACACTTCGCCGTCGATATAGACCTTCACCAGCCCTTCCTGGTTGGCCTTGGTGATGAGGCGATGGGCCTTGAGGCTGGTCAGTCCCAGCCGCTTGGCGACCTCGGACTGGGTCAGGCCGCCGGCATAGTGAAGCCACGCGGCACGTGTTGCCATGCTGGTTTCATCGTCGCGCAGGAGACCGTTGCCGAACCCTACCATTTCCACCCTATGATATTTTTATCAGTTGCTGCAAAATTTTTCACAAGGCGAGATCAGAGTCAAGCGATCGATTGGTGCAAATCACGACATGACGGCCGAAGCAGGCTTCGGCCGTTCGTCTGGCGATGTCATTGAGTGGGATACGAGCAAGCCCTCCGGCGTGCGTTTCAGCACTGCGGGCTTTCGAACTTGCTTTTGGATTGCCGCTTTTGATG
>NZ_JBFUGJ010000097.1:0-18541 GCF_056402975.1 Mesorhizobium sp. P3_A9
GGCCGATGCCTACCGTCTGCCGATGCTCCTCATTGAATCGGACGGCGTTGCCCGCACCCTGGAAGAATCGCTTGGCGCCGCCATCAAGACGCTGCCGCCGCAGGATCGCCGCAAGGGCCGTGTTTCCAACACACGCCGTCCTCGCTTCCTCGCCCGCCGCAGGGCCGGCAACCTCGGTCTCAGGCTGGTCATCGACGGCCAGGAGATCATTTCAAGGGAGTGAGAAACTGTTCGCGTAGCGAACGAAAAGCCAATTGCTTGGCTTTTCGAGCTTCGAACGCCCTGAGCCTGCGAAGGGCCAGGGCGTGGAAAAAGGGCCGCTAGACCAGCGGCTTCAGCGCCACCCACAATGCGCCGCCAAGCAGGCCAAGGAAGATCAGCCAGCCGACCTGGTTGTTCGACCGGAACAGCCGCAGGCATTGGTCGGGATCGTTGATATCCAGAACCGCGATCTGCCGGGCCATATGGGCGCCGGCGGCGATCAGTCCGGCGAGCGCCACCACCGGCGCCTGCGCCGACGCGAAGGCGATGGCGAAGCAGATCAGCGTGCCGCCATAAAGCCCGGCCAGCCACGCTTTGGTGTTGTCGCCGAACAGCCGTGCCGTAGAGCGCACGCCGACAATGGCGTCATCTTCCTTRTCCTGATGCGCATAGATCGTGTCRTAGCCGATCACCCASAGGATCGAGCCGATRTAGAGCATSACGGCSGGRCCATCGAGATCGCCGAACTCSACCGCCCATCCCATCAGCGCGCCCCAGGAAAAGGCRAGGCCRAGMAACARYTGCGGCCAGTTGGTTATCCGCTTCATGAATGGATAGATGGCGACGATCGCCAGCGAGCAGATGCCGAGCAGAATGGCGAAGCTGTTGAACTGCAGGAGCACGGCAAGGCCGACCAGGGCTTGCAGCACAAGAAACAGCCAGGCCCGCCGGCGCGTGGTCTGGCCTGACGGCAGCGGCCGTGAGCGGGTGCGTTCGACCTGGTTGTCGATGCCCTCGTCGACGATGTCGTTGTAGGTGCAGCCGGCGCCGCGCATGGCGATGGCGCCGACCAGGAACAGCACGAGATACCATGGCGCCGGCAGCAGCGAGAGCAGCGGGTCGCCGGGGCGCGGATAGGCGCTCGCGGCGAGTGCGGCCGACCACCAGCATGGCCACAAAAGCAATTGCCAGCCGATCGGCCTGTCCCATCGCGCAAGCTGCGCATAGGGCCAGATCGAGCGTGGCAGCACGCGGTAGACCCAATGGCCGTTCGGCGCATCGGCAACACGGCCCTGGGCGGCTTTCGACTGGATCGGTTCCATGCCCATGGAGTGGCAGCAGCCGCGGAAACCGTCAAGCGGCAAGCGGATGAGCGGTGACCGTCAACCCGTCACGCGGTGAAGATGTCGCGCTTGGAAAACCAGTCTTTCGCCGTCTCGACGAATGCCAGTGCCGCGTTCGACACGCGCTGATGCGTGTCGTAGGTGAGGATGATCCGTTGCATCGGCAGCGGGTCCGACAATGGCTTGCAGATCAGGGGCAGGCCGTCATAGCTGCGGTCGCCATGCGGGCGGGTGTAGCTGACCGCGACGCCAAAACCGTTCGCCACCATGCTGCGCTGAAGTTCGAACGAACTTGTCGCCCTGTCGGCGACCGGCGAGAGGCCGCGGCTGCGGAACAGGTCGAGCATGTGCTGCCAGCTGTGCGGCTGATCCGTCGTGATCAGCGGATAGGCGGCGAGGTCCGCCAGGCTGACCGATGGTTGGTCCGCCAGCGCATGGCTTGCCGGCAACAGCGCATGCGGGCGAAGTTCGTGCAGCAGGATGCGCGCGAAATGTGTCGGCAAGCTGAGATCATAGGTGAGGCCGAGATCTATTGCCGCATCGCCAAGCCGCCGCCCAAGCGTCTCGAACGTCTCGTCGCGAACGACGACTTTCACCGCGGGATAGCGTTCGGAAAAGGCGCGGAGCAGCGCCGGTGCGAAGAATGGCGCCAGATCCTCGAAGCACCCCAGCACCAGTTCGCCGCCGACAGCCGATTTGCTCGAACCCAGGCCGACGAGTTCGTCCGTTTCGGTGAGAACCTGTCTCGCCTTGGCCACGAAAGCGCGACCGAACGATGTCGGCGACACGCCGCTTCCCCGCTGGCGGACGAACAGCTTCTGGCCGAAATTCTTTTCGACCGCGTCAATCGCCACCGAAATTGAAGGCTGTGAGACGTTCAGCATCTTTGCCGCGCCGGTGACGCTGCCATGGCGCGCCACGGCGACGAGATAGCGCAATTGCGTGAGGGTGACGTTCATAGGCCTACTCTATATATCAGATGGAAAGTTATTATTTTACTGAATGAGAGAGGATTGCGATAGTCGGTTCATTCCAAGAGGAGAACACCATGGCTTCCCAAGCTGCCACCCACACTGCCGACGCCCCCGTGATCGACGCGGACACGATTGCCGACTACCAGCGTGACGGCGCGGTTTGCATCCGCGGCGCCTTCAAAGGCTGGGTCGACACGATCGCCGCCGGCATCGAGCGCAACATGCAGAACCGCAGTGCCACGGCATCGGACATCGCCAATGGGCGCGGCAGTTTCTTCGACGACTACTGCAATTGGGAGCGCATTCCCGAATTCGTCGAGGTGGTGCGGAAATCGCCGGCGGCGCAAATCGCGGCGGCGGTGATGCAGTCGCGGACCGCGCAGTTCTTCCACGATCACGTGTTGGTCAAGGAACCCGGCACGCAGAAACCGACGCCCTGGCATCAGGACATTCCCTATTATTTCGTCGATGGCCAGCAGACGGTCAGCTTCTGGATCCCCATCGACCCGGTGAAGGAGGCGACGCTGCGCCTGATCGCCGGCTCGCACAAATGGGACAAGATGATCCTGCCGGTGCGCTGGCTCGACGACAGCAATTTCTACGCCGGCGAAGGCGACTATCTGCCGGTGCCGGATCCCGACAAGGACCCGTCGATGAAGGTTCTCGAATGGGAGATGGAGCCGGGTGACGCCATCCTGTTCGACTTCCGCACCGCGCATGGCGCGCGCGGCAACCCGACTGCGGCACGGCGCCGGGCGCTTTCGCTGCGCTGGGTCGGCGACGATGCCCATTATGTCGAGCGGCCCGGCCGTACATCGCCGCCCTATCAAGGCCACGGCATGCAGCCGGGTCAGAAATTGCGCGAGGACTGGTTCCCGGTCGTTTTCCAGGGCTGAAGCGGGCCAGAATATGGGCGCCGGAATTCGGCGCCCATATTCGGCTGGGATAACGTTCCCGTGCGCAAATCGGATCAAAACACCCTGATGCCTTGACCCGTCGCCTGTAGAGCAATAGCGGGTTGCTCCAAGGGATAGCATCAAGAGGTGGCCATGAACGTTCTTCTTCTAGGCTCCGGCGGCCGCGAACATGCGCTGGCCTGGAAGATTGCCGCTTCGCCGCTGCTGACCAAGCTCTACGCGGCTCCCGGCAATCCGGGCATCGGCAGCGAGGCCGAACTGGTGAAGCTTGATATCACCGACCATGCCGCCGTCGCCGCTTTCTGCCGGGAGAAAAAAATCGATCTCGTCGTGGTCGGTCCGGAAGGGCCGCTCGTCGCCGGCATTGCCGACGATCTGCGCGCCGAAAACATCCGCGTCTTCGGGCCTTCCAAGGCCGCCGCGCGCCTGGAGGGGTCGAAGGGTTTCACCAAGGACCTCTGCGCCCGATACAACATCCCGACCGCCGCCTACGGACGTTTCGGCGATCTGGCCTCGGCGAAAGCCTATGTCGAAAAGACGGGCGCGCCGATCGTCATCAAGGCCGACGGGCTCGCCGCCGGCAAGGGCGTCACCGTCGCAATGACGCTGGACGAGGCGCGGGCAGCACTCGATGCCTGTTTTGAGGGCTCCTTCGGCGCCGCCGGCGCGGAAGTGGTGGTCGAGGAATTCATGACCGGCGAGGAGGCGAGTTTTTTCTGTCTCTGCGACGGCACCACGGCACTGCCCTTCGGCACGGCGCAGGACCACAAGCGCGTCGGCGACGGCGATGTCGGCCCCAACACCGGCGGCATGGGCGCCTATTCGCCGGCCCCGGTGATGACGCCGGAAATGACCGAGCGCACCATGCGCGAAATCATCGAGCCGACGATGCGCGGCATGGCGGAGCTCGGCGCGCCCTTTGCCGGTATTCTCTTCGCTGGGCTGATGATCACGGACAAGGGTCCCAAGCTGATCGAATACAATACGCGTTTCGGCGATCCTGAGTGCCAGGTGCTGATGATGCGGCTGAAGGACGATCTGCTGGTGCTGCTCAACGCCGCCGTGGACGGCCAGCTCGCGCACACGTCCATACGCTGGCGCGATGAAGCGGCACTCACCGTGGTGATGGCGGCGAGGGGCTATCCCGGCACGCCGGAAAAAGGCTCCGTCATCCGTGGCGTCGAAGGCGCGGCGGGCGACGGCGTCCAGATATTCCATGCCGGAACCGCCATCAATGGCGGTGCACTGGTCGCCAATGGCGGCCGCGTCCTCAATGTGACCGCGACCGGTGCCACGGTCGGCGAGGCGCAGGCGCGGGCCTATGCGGCGCTCGACCGGATCGACTGGCCGGATGGATTCTGCCGCCGCGACATCGGCTGGCAGGCCGTGGCGCGCGAGAAGACCGGCGCCTGAATCATGCTGATCGAGCGCAACGAGTTCGAGGCCATCATCATGAACCCTTCGGGACGCGGTCCTTAGACAATTCGCTTCGGATCGACCTTGGCCATAGGAACGGCGCACTCGATCGCGATTCGCGCCGCCAACGTCGGATCGATGGCATCCTTGCCTGCCTCGATCGCACGCTGAAGTGCAAAGCCGAGCGCGATCGGCGCCTGCGTTGGCGACACTTCATAGAGCTTTAGCGCTTCGAGAACTCTTGGCCACAGGAATTTGACGTAGTTGAATGGGAGATCGCCGGGGCGATGTTCCGCGGGAAGCTGCGGCTGCCCGAAACTCTCACCGCCTACCGTGCCCGCGACGTGGCGCATGGCTTGATGCACCATGTCCAACGAGACAGTGCCACCACAGGCCTGCGCCGCGCCCAAGGCCAGACTCAGCAATGCGAATTCGCTTTCAATCAGATAACGGTTGGGGAGATCACCGAAGAAGTAGCGATGTTGGTCTTTCCCGGTCACTATCGTCAGGCTGTTGCCGGTTAGCGGGTTCCGGCCGACCTCGCTCAATGCGGCCACGAGGCATGAGAAACCGCCGGTCGAGGCGAGGATCGCAAGGAGATCTTCCATGCGCACGCCGCGATCATTGGCGATCATTTTGCAGATCATGTCGAACAGCAAACGCCCGACGAGTTGTGGACGCGCAAGAGGCTGCTCACCTTCGGTTCTGCGCAGATGACCGAGCACGGCGCGATGCCCAGCTTCGCCATTTCCGTCACCTGCTGGCGGAGACGGAGGTGTCTTTGCTGACGATGATGGTTTGCGGCCAAAAAAAGGAAGTTTCATAGAAACACTTTGGCGCAGAGCCGTTAAGGCCCTGTAACTTGCAAGACGACCGCTGATTGCTGTCTTGTGCTTCTATGGGTGTTGTGGCGCTGACACCGCGATCGTACAATGCTGATCTTTCTTCGGCTTGCACGCCAGCACCGGCAAGGCCACGGCGAGGGTCGGCAGGATCGAGCGCGTGGCCTGGGTAAGTCGGCTGAATGCGGCTGGGGACGTCTGCCTCCGCCGATATCAGCGCTGATCGCGGTCGAGCGTTGTCGAAGCGGTGCTGAGCGGGTCGGCTGCGGCAAAGGCGGCATCGAGTTGCTCGGGTGACCGCTGTTCAGTCCGCTTCCAGGCGACATATTGGACGATGCCGAAGCTCGGCCGCCGTGGCACCGTCTTCACGACCGGCATGCGGAATCCGTCGCTGAATTTGGACCAGCGCGAACCGAGCACCGCGACCATTTCCTCGACGGTCGGTGGTGTTGCCACATCGGCATAGATGAGGGTGGCCTTGCCGGCGAGCGCCGCTTCGCGCGAGAGCGGTACCGGCACGCTGGCAAGATAGTCTGATGGCACGTCGATCAGCCCGCCAAAGGGCCATTGCTGGCGCAGCGTGACGGCATCAGTCGGTGCGACGTTGACGTCGATATCGTTAGGCGTGCCGGCAACCCTGTAAGGGCAGCGGAAGCGGCCGCAATTGGCCTGCGCCGAGAATTGCCAGAGCGCGTAGCCCTGCCAGTTGCCCATCGGAAAATGCACGTCGATGTCAGGCTTGTAGCGTGCGTACCAAAGCGGCAGCCGTGACAGGAGCCGGTATTTATAGCGGTTGTCGGCGATGTACTGCGCGGTCTTGCCGTTGGTGTAGAGCACCGGGAAGCGKCCCATGCGCCGATGCACCTGGCGCACGAACTCYTCGGCATCSTCGAGCGACATCCACTGCGAGGGATCGATGCCTTCGATATCGAGCGCCATGAGATCGTCCGGCGCGGGGTCGGCGAAATCGAGGAAGTTGTTGGCCTGMTCGAYCGGGTTGCCGGGGCGGGCGAGGTGATARGCRCCCCATTTCATGCCGAGCGCCTTGGCCACAACCCTGCGCGTCTGGAACAGTTCGCGCGTCACCGCGTGGCGTTTCCACAGCGCCTTGCAGAGCTTCACCTCGGTGTCGTTGCCGAAACAGAAATAGGGCGGCGGCATGCCGTCCGACGCCTTGTTGATGAAACCGGCGATGCGCTTGTCGGTGGCAAGCTGCGCCCAGTCGATGGAATTATACTCGTAAGCGTCGACCACCAGAGCCCGGTCGGCACTCTTCCACGGCTCGGAAAAGTCCGAGGCCTTTGCCGCTGATATCAGCGCCACCATCGCCGCAAGAGCGATCGCTGAGCGGCGAAGAGGATGCGCCGGCGTTTTCAAACAGGGGGTCCCCGTTGATTAAACACCGATGGTGAGCCGGTATGGTTAAGAAAGTGCTTCCCGAGGCTGAGGCGCGGCGAAGTTAGCGCCGGCCGACCGGCGGAAATCCGAACGGGTCGGGCGCGGGCTCTTGCTGCAGCGTGCCCTCGGCGGCGCGCTTGCGATGATGGGCGAGCGAACATTGTGGCGAGCACAAAATGCCGCGATCCGACCAGTAGGCCGCACCGTGCTCCAATTTGCCCTCATGGTACCAGAACCCCGTTGCGCGATAGGGCAAGCCGCATTCGATGCAGCGATAGGCGTCGGGTCTGGCGAGCATGGGCTGGTTCCGGTCGGCTGGTTCTGGCTGTCGACGTTCGACTTGATGCGGCGTCCATCGAATTTAATACAGGCCGGCGCGATTGCAAAATCCACGTGACAAAATTTGACGTTTACGTAAAAAGAAGATGGGAGAGCGCCCAAAGGCGGATGGTTTTGCGGCTCCGTCAGCCATAGGGTCGGCAGGCGGAAGCTGAGGAGGAAAGCGGCATGTATCGGGCACCGGTCGAGGATATTGCGTTCACGCTCAAGCATGTGGCGGGCATGAAGCCGGCCCTGGATGCCGGCGCGTTTGGCGATCTTGGCGAGGATCTGGTCGATGCCGTCCTTGGCGAGGCCGGCCGGTTCGCCACCGAGGAGGTGGCGCCGCTCTACAAGATTGGCGACGAACGCGGTGCGGTGCTGAAAGACGCTGCCGTCACCACGCCGCCGGGCTGGAAGGACCTCTATCGCCGCTGGATCGATGGCGGCTGGAACGCGCTCTCCGGACCGGAAGAGTATGGCGGCCAGGCGCTGCCGACCATGCTCGGCGTCGCCGCGCTCGAAATGTGGAACTCCGCCGCCATGGCCTTTGGCATCGGCCCGACGCTGACCATGGGCGCTGTCGAAGCGCTGGACAAGCATGCTTCCGAAGAGCTCAAGGCGAAGTACCTTGCCAAGCTCGTGTCCGGCGAGTGGATGGGCACGATGAACCTGACCGAACCGCAGGCCGGCTCCGATCTCGCCGCCTTGCGCGCCCGCGCCGAACCGGCCGGCGACGGCACCTACCGCATCTTCGGCCAGAAGATATTCATCACCTATGGCGAGCACGATTTTACCGACAACATCATCCATCTGGTGCTGGCGCGGCTGCCGGATGCGCCTGCCGGCACGCGCGGCATCTCGCTGTTCCTGGTGCCGAAATTCCTGGTCGGCGACGATGGATCGCTAGGGTTGCGCAACGACGTCTTCTGTTCGGGCCTTGAACACAAGCTCGGCATCCATGCCTCGCCGACCTGCACCATGATCTATGGTGACGGGTTCCAGGGCACCAAGCCGGGCGCCATTGGCTGGCTGATCGGCGAGGAGAACAAGGGCCTCGCCTGCATGTTCACTATGATGAACAATGCGCGGCTTTGCGTCGGCATGCAGGGTGTCGCGGTCGCGGAAGCCGCCACCCAGAAGGCAATCGCCTATGCCAACGACCGCCGCCAGGGCAAAGCGGCGGATTACGCCGGCGCCGGCATGGCGCCGATCGTCCATCACCCCGACGTACAGCGCAATCTCCTGACCATGAAGGCGCTGACGCAGATCGCGCGGGCGATCAGCTATTCCTGTGCCCACGCCATCGACATGGCGCGGGTCTCGGACGGTGACGAGGCTGCGCATTGGCGCGACCGTGCCAATCTTTTGACACCGCTGGCCAAGGCGTTCTCGACCGATGTCGGCGTCGACGTCGCCTCGCTCGGCGTYCAGGTGCATGGCGGCATGGGCTTCATCGAGGAAACGGGGGCGGCAGCCTTCTACCGCGACGCGCGCATCGCGCCGATCTACGAGGGCACCAATGGCATCCAGGCGATCGATCTGGTCACCCGCAAACTGCCGCTTGGCGGCGGCGAGCATGTGCATGGCTTCATCGGCGAATTGGCCACTGTCGCCAACGCCGTGCGGACCTCCAACCTGCAAGGTTTCGGTCGCACCGCCGATGCGCTCGATGCTGCACTCGGCGATCTGACACAAACGACGCGCTTTCTGCAAAAACTGTCGGCCGACGGCCGGGTGGAAGAGGCGCTGGCGGGCGCGACGCCGTATCTGCGGCTGATCTCGCTTGCCGCCGGCGGCGCCTATCTGGCGCGCGGCGGTCTTGCCGACCAAGGCCGCATCGCCCTTTGCCGCTTCTTCGCGGAAAACCTGCTCGGCGAGGCGAGTGCCTTGAAAGGGCGTGTTGTCGATGGCGCAGAGAGCCTCGTTGCCGCCGGCAAGACGCTGATATCAGCCTGAATTCTCAAAGCGCTCACCAGGGAAAAAAGACCGTGACAGACCACATCCTCGTCGAGCGCCAGGGCGCGATCCAGATCATCCGCATGAACCGCCCGGACAAGAAGAACGCGCTGACCCGCGCCATGTACGCAAAGATGTCGACGGCTCTTGCCGAAGGTGACGCCGATCCGGCGATCCGCGTCCATGTCTTCTTCGGCGTGCCCGGCGCTTTCTCTTCCGGCAATGACCTTGCCGATTTCATGGTCGTGGCCACCGGCGGCGATGGCGGCACGGAAGTCTGGGATTTTCTGATGGCGCTGGCCAGGGTCGAAAAACCCATCGTCTCCGGCGTCGACGGCATCGCGGTCGGCATCGGCACCACGCTCAACCTGCATTGCGACCTGACCTTCGCCACGCCGCGCACCCTGTTCAGGACGCCYTTTGTCGAYCTCGGCCTGGTGCCCGAGGCGGGSTCMAGCCTGCTGGCGCCGCGCATCCTGGGCCAGCAAGGCGCCTTCGCACTGCTCGGTCTTGGCGAGGGTTTTTCCGCCGAGCGCGCGAAGGCCGCTGGCTTGATCTATGAAGTGGTCGAAGAGGGTGCACTTGAAGCCTCGGTGCTGGCGGCCGCCGGCCAGATCGCCGCCAAGCCGCCGCAGGCGCTGAAGATCGCGCGTGATTTGATGCGCGGCTCGCGCGATGACCTCGTCGCCCGCATCGGCGAGGAAAGCGAGCATTTCCGCGAGCGGCTGAAGTCGGATGAGGCTCGCGCGGCGCTCACTGCGTTTATGACCAGAAAGAAGAGCTGAGACCTTTCAGGGATAAAGCCGCGTCTTGTCCCAACCGCCCTTGGCATTGCGGGAAAAGACCATCCGGTCGTGCAGTCGGAACGGCCTGTCATGCCAGAACTCGATCACCTTCGGCACGATGCGGAAGCCTGACCAGTGCTTTGGCCGCGGAATCTCGCCGATGGCGTAACGGGCTGTGTATTCGGCGACTGCCTTCTCGAGCGCGAAGCGGCTCTCCAGCGGCCGCGACTGCTTCGACGCCCAGGCGCCGATGCGGCTGCCGCGCGGGCGCGTCGCATAATAGCTGTCGGCATCGGCCTCGCTGACGATCTCCACCGGACCGCGAATGCGCACCTGCCGGCGCAGCGATTTCCAGTGGAAACACATCGCCGCCTTCATGCTGCCAAGAATCTCCTGGCCCTTCGCGCTCTCGAAATTCGTGTAGAAAACAAAGCCACCCTCATCGAACCCCTTGAGCAGCACCATCCGCACATCCGGCATGCCTTCGGCATCGACGGTCGCAAGTGCGACACCATTGGCGTCGTTGATCTCGCTCTTGGTGGCATCGTCCAGCCAGGCGGCAAAAAGGCGAAACGGCTCGGCCGCTTCGGTAAAGTCACTGGTTGTTAACTCTGTGTCACTCATAGTTTTTCTCAAATTGTCACGAGATCAGGGAGGTTGCCGATTGTCGCGTATCGCGCAAGCTTTTGACAGCAGGCAMTGGGGCGTTATCGCTTCGGCCAGCGCGAAAGCGGCGATCGTGTCAATCGCCCTGCCGCTTGTTGGCTGTGGCGCAGGTGGCTTCAGCCTGGAAAAGGCCGAAGTGGACCGCTCGATCCTGACCAGCAGCACGCAGGCTTCGGCCGCGTCGACCGATTCGGATCGTGATTCCGACCAGACGACGATCGGCAATGCAGTGTCCTCCGCCGACATCGAGCAACTCGGCGGCCAGGCCGTGCCGTGGGCGAATACCGGCACCGGCTCACGCGGCTCGATCACCGAGCTGGCGGAATTGAAGGACAGGGGCCAGACCTGCCGCCGCTTCAAGGCCTCGCGCGAGAGCTTTGATGGCGTTGCCATGTTCGAGGGCGAACTGTGCCTCGCCAGTGCCGGCGGCTGGCGCATGCAGGGCTTCAAAGCGCTCTGAGCCGGACTCGAAAGATCGGGTCGGCTCGGCGGGTCTTTTCGTCGCCCGGTGCGTCGCCAATCTTGCCGATATCGCGATATCGGCTGCGATCGGCTCCTTCCGGATCGACAAAAATCCCTCACCGATCCTCAGCCGCCGACTTTCGGATCAGGCTCTGATTTTCCGCTTCCGATATGGTGACCCGCTACTGGAATTTCTTCCTATGCGAGCGCATATAGAGGGCAAGTATGGACTCAACTCATTTCCAGGGCAGGAAGCATGCGCGACCCGTATGAGGTCCTGGGCGTTGCAAAGAACGCATCGGCCAAGGACATAAAATCGGCGTATCGGAAACTCGCCAAGAAACATCATCCGGACCAGAATCCGGATGATCCCAAGGCGAAGGACCGTTTTGCCCAGGCCAACCAGGCCTATGAGATCGTTGGCGACGAGAAGAACCGTGCCGCCTTCGATCGCGGCGAGATCGACGCCGACGGAAAACCGCGCTTCCAGGGATTTGAAGGCGCCGCCGGTGGCGGCGATCCGTTCGGCGGGTTTCGCCGCCAGCAAGGGGCCGGTGGTTCGCGATTCGAATTCAGGTCTGGGCGCCCGGGCGGTGATCCGTTCGACGGCAACAGCGATATTTTCAGCCAGATTTTCGGCGACGCCTTTTCCGGCGCGCGCGGCGCCGGCGCTGGCGACCGTCGTCAGCCGGCGACGGCGGCCGATCTGAACGTCACGCTCGACGTCACCATCGAGGAAGCCGCGACCGCCGAAAAGGTGACGGCGATGTTCCCCGATGGTCGCAAGGTGGCGGTCAAACTGCCGGCCTTTGTCGAGGATGGCCAGACCATCCGGCTGAAGGGGCAGGGCGAGCAGGGCCCTGGCCAGCCCGGTGACGCGCTGGTCAAGATCCATATCCGCCGGCATTCGCGCTACCGCGTCGAAGGCCGCGACCTGCATGCCGATCTGCCGGTGTCGCTGGCGGATGCGGTGCTGGGCGCCAAGGTGCCGGTCGAGACGCCAACCGGCAGGCTTGCGGTCAATGTGCCCGCCTGGTCGAGCTCGGACAAGGTCCTGCGGCTCAAGGGCAGGGGCTTGCCGGAGAAAGCCGGCGGCCATGGCGATCTCTACGTCCATGTGCGCATCATGCTGCCGGAGGGCGGGGATTCTGCACTCGAGGCCCTGCTGCGTAGCCAAAAAGGCTGATCCAGCGCTTTTGTCCCCCGAACTGTCCGGTTTGAGCGCTTGAAGGGGCTGTGTGCCTGTGCGATAGGCACTCCACAAACCAGAAACCTTGCGGAGAGCGCTCACATGGCGGGTGGACAGGGCCTGATGGCCGGCAAGCGCGGCCTGATTCTTGGCGTCGCGAACAACAGGTCGATTGCCTATGGCATAGCCAAGGCCTGTGTTGATCATGGCGCCGAGATCGCGTTGACCTATCAGGGCGAGGCGTTCAAGAAGCGCGTCGAGCCGCTGGCGGCGGAACTTGGCGCCTTTGTCGCCGGCCATTGCGACGTCACTGATCCGGCGACCCTCGACGAGGTTTTCGCCAATGTCGCCAGGCATTGGGGTGGCAAGCTCGATTTCCTCGTCCATGCCATCGCTTTTTCCGACAAGGATGAGCTGACCGGCCGCTATGTCGAGACCACGCGCGACAACTTCCTGCGCACCATGGACATTTCGGTCTATTCCTTCACCACCATTGCCAAGCGCGCCGAGGCGCTGATGACCGATGGCGGTTCACTTCTGACGCTGACCTATTACGGTGCCGAGAAGGTGATGCCGCATTACAACGTCATGGGTGTCGCCAAGGCCGCGCTCGAGGCCAGCGTGCGCTACCTCGCCGTCGATCTCGGCGCCAAGAAGATCCGCGTCAACGCCATCTCCGCCGGCCCGATCAAGACGCTGGCCGCATCCGGCATCGGCGACTTCCGCTACATCCTGAAGTGGAACGAATACAATTCGCCGCTGAAGCGGACGGTCACCCAGGAAGAGGTCGGCGATTCCGGCGTCTATTTCCTGTCCGACCTGTCGCGTGGCGTCACCGGCGAAGTGCATCATGTCGATTCCGGCTACCACGTGGTCGGCATGAAGGCGGTCGACGCGCCTGATATTTCGACGGTCAAGGACTAACTCCCTCCGCCTATCCTCCGCCCAGGCCCAGGCCCGACCTCCGGAAGACCTGATGTACCCGCTGGTTTATATCGTGCGCCACGGCCAGACCGCGTGGAACGCCGAGTTCCGGCTTCAGGGCCAGGCCGACACCGATCTCAATGTGCTAGGCCGCGAACAGGCGACCGGGAACGGGCATCGGCTGGCCGAACTTGTCGGCGATCCCCACGATTTCGATTTCGCCGCCAGCCCGATGCGGCGAACGCGCGAAACGATGGAACGCATCCGCTCCGCGATGAAACTCGATCCGCTCGCCTATCGAACCGATGCACGCCTCATTGAAGTCAATTTCGGTGACTGGCAGAGTTTTACCTTTGCCGAACTCGAGACGCAGTCACCTGGAGCAAGCCGGTCCCGCGCGCTGGACAAATGGAACTTCCAGCCGCCCGGCGACGGGGCGGAAAGCTACCAGATGCTGCTCGAACGGGTGAAGCCCTGCTTCGACGAGATGGACCGCAAGACGGTCTGTGTGACGCACGGTGGCGTCATGCGCACGCTGTTCCGCTTCGTGCTTGATATGGCCGAAGACGAGGCCGCGAACCTGGAGATACCGCAGGATCGCGTGCTCAAGCTTGAAGGCAAGAGCCTGGAATGGCTTTAGGCGGTCTAAAATGGCCGAGGAAATGACGCGGCAGTTTGCCGCCGCAATCGCGTAAGACACGTTTGGGCCGGCTCGGCGGAATGTCGAACCGACGGCACGCATCCAACTTGGGTCGGAAGCTTTAGTTCGTGTCGCCGTCCGGCAACTGCATGTCAGTGATGACGTTCTCGCCATTGSTCACGTCRTAAGCGATGACGATGTCCATGCCCGGCTTCAGCGCRTCGAGATCGGTYTCGGCRTTCAGCTTGTAGGATTTGCCGTCGTCCAGCGTCAGGGTCAGCGCGTCCTTGTCGACCTTCTTGATCAGGCCTTCGGTCTGGCCGGCGAAAGCAGCGGTGGCATAAAGCAGCGTGGCGACAACAGTGCCAATCAGGGTACGCATGATCGTCCTCTTTGGTCATTGCGCCGGCACTGTGGCGGCGGATCCTCAACGGCGGATGGAAGAAAGCAGAAACCAGCCGAATGTGTCAAAACTTAAACGGCGGGGATGACAGTTTGACCACTGCAAAAAACGCCAATAGAAGGCAGGCTTCAACCGGCTCGGCTGCCGGGCAGGGCACTTTTCCATGTCTCACAACACGTTCGGCCATCTTTTCCGCGTCACCACCTGGGGCGAAAGCCATGGCGCAGCACTGGGCTGCGTGGTCGACGGCTGTCCGCCCGGCATCCGCTTCACGCGCGACGAGATCCAGGCTGAACTCGACAAGCGCCGGCCGGGCCAGTCGCGTTTCGTCACCCAGCGCCGCGAGCCGGACGAGGTGAAAGTGCTGTCGGGCTTCGTGCTCGACGAGGACGGCGAGACGATGATCACCACCGGCACGCCGGTCTCGATGCTGATCGAAAATGTCGACCAGCGTTCGAAGGACTATGGCGAGATCGCTCGCCAGTTCCGGCCGGGCCATGCCGACTACACCTACGATGTCAAATACGGCATACGCGACTATCGCGGCGGTGGCCGCTCCTCGGCTCGCGAAACAGCGGCGCGGGTGGCGGCAGGCGCGCTCGCCCGCAAGGTGGTGCCGGGCATGGTGGTGCGCGGCGCGCTGGTGTCGATGGGCGAAAAGTCGATCGAYCGCGCCAACTGGAACTGGAATTTCATCGGYGAYGCCGAGAACCCGTTCTTCACSCCCGATCCSGCYTCSGTYSCMGTCTTCACCMAATAYCTCGAYGGCATYCGCAAGGCYGGYTCCTCGGTCGGYGCGGTSATCGAGATYGTCGCCGACGGYGTKCCSSCAGGCCTCGGCGCGCCGATCTAYGCCAAGCTCGACCAGGACATCGCGTCGGGCCTGATGTCGATCAACGCCGTCAAGGGCGTCGAGATCGGCAATGGTTTCGAGGCCGCGCGCATCACCGGCGAACAGAATGCCGACGAGATGCGTATGGGCAATGACGGCAAGCCGGTGTTTCTCTCCAACAATGCCGGCGGCATCCTTGGCGGCATCTCGACCGGCCAAGCGATCATCGCGCGCTTCGCCGTCAAGCCGACCTCGTCGATCCTGACGCCGCGCAAGTCGATCGACAAGGACGGCAAYGACGTCGAKRTSATGACCAAGGGCCGCCACGATCCCTGCGTCGGCATCCGCGCCGTACCGATTGGTGAAGCCATGGTTGCCTGCGCCATTGCCGATCACTATCTGCGGCATCGGGGACAGACCGGGAGGTGAGTGGGGGAGTAAGGCAGTAGGGCAGTAGGGCAGTATGCTACGCCCAGCGCTCAGACAGCCAAATTTTTGCTTTCCCCTGCTGCCTTACTGCCCTATTCCCCTACTGCCCTGCGAGCAAAGCGAGCGTCCATGCCTTACGACCAGAAGAAGATCGTCGAAGCCATCCGCGCTTTCGAGCGCGGCGAGATCGTCGTCGTCATGGACGATGACGGGCGCGAGAACGAGGGCGACCTGATCGTCGCCGCTGTTCACTGCACGCCGGAAAAGATGGCCTTCATCATCCGCAACACCTCGGGCATCGTCTGTACGCCGATGCCGCGTGAGGAAGCCAAGCGGCTCAACCTGCAGCCGATGGTCGCCGACAACGATTCCGCCCACACCACCGCATTCACCGTCAGCGTCGATTTCAAACATGGCACGACGACTGGCATTTCGGCCGACGACCGCACGCTGACCGTGCGCAACCTTGCCAATGGCAATGTCGGCGCTTCCGATTTTGTCCGCCCCGGCCACATCTTTCCGCTGATCGCGCGCGAAGGCGGCGTGCTGATGCGTTCGGGCCATACTGAAGCCGCGGTCGATCTCTGCAAGCTCGCCGGCCTGCCGCTGATCGGCGTCATTTCCGAACTGGTCAATGACGACGGCACCGTCAAGCGGGGGCCGCAGGTGCAGGCTTTCGCCGAGGAGCATGGTCTGAAGCAGGTTTCGGTCGCCGACCTCATCGCTTACCGTCAGCGCAAGGAAACGCTGGTCGAGCGCGTCGCCTGCTCCGATATCGACACGCTTGGCGGCAAGGCTCAGGTCTTCACCTACACGCTTCCCTGGGACACCATGCATCACGTCGCTATCGTCTTCGGCGATATCCGCGATGGCGAGGACGTGCCGGTGCGGCTGCATTCCGAGGATGTGGTGACCGACGTCTTCGGCACCAGCCATCGGCTCGACGCCATCATGAAAACGATGGGCGAGCGCAAGCGCGGCGTCATCGTCTATCTCAGAGAAGGCTCGGTCGGTGTCGCGCATCAGCAGCGCAAGCGCCCGCTGAGCGGCGATCGCGAGGATCACGAAGAGGCCCGCCGCCGCGAGAACGAATGGCGCGAGATCGGCCTCGGCGCGCAGATCCTGAAGGATCTCGGCATTTCCTCGATCAACCTGATTGCCTCACGCGAGCGCCACTATGTCGGTCTCGAAGGCTTTGGCATCCACATCGCCAAGACCGAGATCCTGTGAAGGGGTAACCGATCCCTTTGCCGGGAGATGATGGCATGAACGCGTCATTGCCTCTGAGCCAGCGCAGCGAGCGGCTTTTGCTGCGCCGCCCGGCGCAGGCTGATCTGGATTTCCTGATCGACCTCTTCTCGCGCTATCAACTTGTCGCCCATCGCCCCGATCCGGTTGCGGACACGCCTCAGCAGAGCGCCGCCAGGCTGGCGCGCGACATCGGCCATTGGGACAAGCATGGCTTTGGCCGCTGGGCGGTCGAAGCCGATGGCAAGCTGGTCGGCTTCGGCGGTGTCACCGTATCGGCTGACTTTGACGGCCTGAACCTGTCCTACCATCTTCATCCCCAGAGCTGGGGCCATGGCTATGCCACGGAACTGGTCACCGCGGCGCTGCAGGCCGCGTTCGGCCCTCTCCGTGCCGACCGGGTCATTGGCCTTGCCCGTGCCGCCAATCCGGCATCAAGGCGGGTGCTGGAGAAATGCGGCTTCGCCTTCGAGCAGGAGGTGATGCTGCACGGCGCGCCAACAATGCTTTTTGCGCTGGCACGACCGCGCTGGATTTCAGGTCCCGCCACATAGGACGGCCCGGCCCACCAAGGCCGAGCGCGCTATTCCGCGGGAACGGCGGCAGCCTCACACCCATCCAGGTGGCATTCGCGGGTGGCCAGACTGCGCTGGCCAAGCAGCACTGTGGCCAACGCAATCGTGCCTGATGCAACGGAGACCCAGAATCCGCTCTGGGCGCCAAACGCATCCACCACCGCGCCGGCGACGAACGCGCCCAGCGCCATGCCGATACCGATCCCTGTTGTCACCCAGGTGATGCCCTCGGTCAGCATCGCTTCCGGCACATGCCGCTCGATCAGGCCGAACGCCGTAATGAAGGTCGGCGAGATCGCCACGCCGCTGAGGAACACGGTCAGGGCCAGCAGCGGCACTGAGCCGGCGGTGAGCGGCAGCAATGTGCTGAGCGCCAGGACGGCGACGGCAATGGCGAGTTGCCGCTGCAGCGGCGCCTTCAGGTTGAGCGCGCCGACCACAATGCCGAGCGCGAACGATCCCASYGCATAGACGCCGATGACGAGGCTGGCRGCACCGGGCCGCCCGAGTTCCTTGGTAAGCGCTATCGTGCTGACCTCCGTCGTCGCGAAGGTCGCGCCAACGAAGATTATGGCGAAGGTGATGATCTGCACCGGCCGCAGACGGATTGCCGAGCCGGCGGAGCCATGACCAACCGGCCGCACTTGTGGTTCGCTCGAACGCTGCAGGATGAACGCGGCCCAGCCAACGGCAAGAAACAGCGTGCTTGCCAGGACGCCGGCTTCCGGAAACAGTGCGGCGCTGAGGCCCACCGAAAGTGATGCGCCGAGAATATAGACCAGTTCGTCCGCGACCGACTCGAAGGCGAATGCAGTGTTCATTTGCGGACGTCCGCGAAAAAGCTCGGTCCAGCGCGCGCGAACCATTGCCGGCATGCTGGGCATGGCGGCTGCCGCCAGCGCCGACACGAACAGCGTCCATACCGGCCAATCCTGATTGGCCGCAACAATCAGCACCGCAAAGGCGATAAATGTGATGAGGGTGGTGGGGACCGCAACCCGCGTCTGTCCAAGGCGATCCACCAGCCTCGACGTCTGCGGCGAAACGAATGCGTTGCCGAGAGCGAATGTCGCCGAGACCGCGCCGGCCAACCAGTATTCGCCGCGCGTCTGCGACAGCATGGCCACAATGCCGATCGGCGCCATGGCGATCGGCAGGCGCGCGATGAAGCCGGCGATCGCGAAGCCCTTGGCTCCCGGAGCACGAAAGATTGCAGCATAGGGGTTTTGCATGGGTTCC
>NZ_JBFUGJ010000098.1:0-18379 GCF_056402975.1 Mesorhizobium sp. P3_A9
CGGCTTACTGCGTCAACCTCAACAACAAGGCCAAGGCCGGCAAGATCGACCCGCTGATCGGCCGTGAGTCGGAGATCAACCGCACCATCCAGGTGCTGTGCCGCCGCTCCAAGAACAACCCGCTCTATGTCGGTGATCCCGGCGTCGGCAAGACGGCGATCGCCGAGGGCCTCGCCAAGCGCATCGTCGAGGGCGACGTTCCCGAAGTGCTGCACAACGCCACCATCTTCGCGCTCGACATGGGCACGCTGCTGGCCGGCACGCGCTACCGCGGCGATTTCGAGGAACGGCTGAAGCAGGTCGTCAAGGAACTCGAGGATTATCCGGGCGCCGTGCTGTTCATCGACGAGATCCACACCGTGATTGGTGCGGGTGCCACGTCAGGCGGCGCCATGGATGCGTCGAACCTGTTGAAGCCGGCTTTGTCGTCCGGTGCGATCCGCTGCATCGGCTCGACCACCTACAAGGAATTCCGCCAGTTCTTCGAGAAGGACCGCGCTCTGGTGCGGCGCTTCCAGAAGATCGACGTCAACGAGCCGACCATCGAGGACGCCATCGAGATCATGAAGGGCCTCAAGCCCTACTATGAGGAATTCCACAAGGTGAAGTTCACCAACGAGGCGATCAAGGCTTCGGTGGAGCTGTCGGCGCGCTATATCAACGACCGCAAGCTGCCGGATAAGGCGATCGACGTGATCGACGAGACCGGCGCCTCGCAGATGCTGGTGCCGGAAGCCAAGCGCAAGAAGACCATTGGTATCAAGGAGATCGAAGCCACGATCGCCACCATGGCGCGCATTCCGCCGAAGACGGTTTCGGCCGATGACGAGAAGGTGCTGCAAGGCCTCGATATCGAGCTGAAGCGCGTCGTCTATGGCCAGGACACCGCCATCAGCGCGCTGACCTCGGCGATCAAGCTGGCCCGTGCCGGCCTGCGCGAACCGGAGAAGCCCATCGGCTCCTACCTGTTCTCGGGKCCRACCGGCGTCGGCAAGACCGAAGTSGCCAAGCARYTKGCYGCCTCGCTCGGCGTCGARCTGATCCGCTTCGACATGTCGGAATATATGGAACGCCACACCGTTTCGCGGCTGATCGGCGCGCCTCCCGGCTATGTCGGCTTTGACCAGGGCGGCCTGTTGACCGACGGTGTCGACCAGCATCCGCACTGCGTGCTGTTGCTGGACGAGGTCGAGAAGGCACATCCGGACCTGTTCAACATCCTGTTGCAGGTGATGGACCACGGCAAGCTGACCGACCATAACGGCAAGCAGATCGACTTCCGCAATGTCATCCTGATCATGACCACCAATGCGGGCGCATCCGATGCGCAGCGGGCGGCGATCGGTTTCGGGTCGACCAAGCGCGAAGGCGACGATGTCGAGGCGATCAACCGGCTGTTCACGCCGGAGTTCCGCAACCGTCTGGATGCGATCATCCCGTTCGGCTCGCTGCCGGTGCCGGTCATCCATCAGGTGGTGCAGAAGTTCGTCATGCAGCTCGAGGCGCAGCTCTCCGAGCGTGGCGTCACCTTCGACCTGTCGCCGGACGCGATCGCCTGGCTTGCCGACAAGGGCTATGACGAGCGCATGGGTGCGCGGCCGCTCGGCCGTGTGATCCAGGAGCACATCAAGAAGCCGCTGGCCGACGAGGTGCTGTTCGGTAAGCTCAAGAAGGGCGGCACGGTGCGCGTAACCGTCGAGAAGAAGGAAACCGGCGAGACCGGCCTGAAGCTCGAATCGCTGGCCGACGAGGCTCCGGTSAAGCCGAAGAAGGAAGAGCCGGAAGASGCGCCGAAGCCRSCCAAGGCCGTGGCCAAGAAGCCTGCCGCAAAGAAGCTCGTGGCGCAGAAGCCGGAGCCCAAGGGCAAGGATGGCGGCAAGCGCAGCCTGGTTCCGCAACTGCCCCGCAAGGGTTGATCCGAACTCACTCGAAAAAGCCCCGGCAACGGGGCTTTTTTCATTTGGACAATAGGGTGGCTATGGCAGGCCAGATCATCATCCTCAACGGCGCGCCGAGGTCAGGAAAGTCGAGCATCGCTCGAGCCATCCAGGAAAGCTTCGATGGCCCGTGGGCGACTCTGGGTGTCGACAGCTATGAGCAGATCACGCCGCCGCAACTTCGTCCGGGAATAGGGTTGCGTCCTGGCGGCGAACGCCCGGACCTCGAAGTTTTTGTGCCGCGTTTGTACGCCGCCCTCTACGAATCGATCGCGGCGCATAGCCGACTGGGGCTGAACGTCGTGACGGATGTCGGCCATCACGATGCCTATTCGAAGCCCCTCGATTGTCTCACCGACTGCGCGCGTCTGCTCGCCGGCCTGCCGGCACTGCTGGTCGGCGTGCGCTGTCCGATTGAAATCATTATGGAAAGGCGAGCTGCCAGCGAGGCGGGCAGGGGTTATGTCACCGGCTCTTCAGACGATCCTGTGCCTTTGCCGGTGCGCCTGTGGCAGGAGGCGGTGCACCAGCCGGGCCTATACGATCTTGAGGTCGACACCTCGGTCCTCAGCCCTGAGAAGTGCGCGGATGCAATCCGCCAGCGCCTGCGAGATGGCGCTCAGCCAAGCGCGATCGACCGGCTGGCTCAAGCCGCCGCCTAAACCTTCTTCCATCCGCGAAACGAGGTGCGGGTCAGCTTCCGAGCACAGCCCGTATCTTTTCGGCGTTCCCGGCCAGCACTTCGGGCTTCTCCATCCCACCGCTATGCGGCTTCAGCGGCACGCCCTCGAAGCGCGGGATGACATGGACGTGCAGGTGATAGACGGTCTGCCCGGAGGCCGGCTCGTTGAACTGCAAGATTGTGACGCCGTCGGCATCGAGCGCCTTCTTGACGGCCAGCGCCACTTTCTGGACGACCGTGAAAAGTAGACCGAAGGTCGATGGATCGGCATCGAGCAGGTTGCGCGACGGCGCTTTTGGTACCACGAGCGTGTGGCCCGGTCCCTGCGGCATCACRTCCATGAAGGCMACRACSGCRTCRTCTTCGTARAYGCGGTGCGACGGAATTTCKCCRCGCAGGATYTTSGCGAAGATGTTGTCGGTGTCATAGGCGGTTTCAGCCATRGCGAACACTCCGGATTGTGCCTCGCCGTCTCGTGTAGCGAAGCTCTCCCGGAGCGGCAAGACGATGTGGCGGGTGATCAGGCGAGATCGACCATGCCAGCTTCGACCAGCGCGCGATGGAAGCGTCTTTTGCGCGGCGACGCAGCGTCGAAATAAGGTGCGGCGCAGTCGTTCAACAAGGCGGCTCGCGTGGCGGACACCGGATCGAGTGGAAGCCCGGCGGCCAGCAAGGTCAGCGTCGACAGGAAAGCGCAATCCAGCATCGGCGGAGCCGCAAGATCGTCCGGCAGCCTGCAGTTCACGGCCTCGACGGCATAGAATGTCTGGCGCAACGCCGGGTCGGAAGGCCGCAGTCCGGTAAGCGCCGTGGTGAAGGACGGCTGATGGTCGCCATAGCGGACGATTATCGCCGGCTGGCCGTTCAACAAGATTTCGAGCCGTCTGTGAAAGGCGGCATAGGCTGCGACGCTCTCGGCCAGCCGCACGGCATATTCGCCATAGGAGGGAATGCCGGTTGCCGCGACGGCCTCGCGGCGGACTTGCGCATGACGCTCGATGGGAAAGATACGGCGGCGGTGGTCGCCATGGTTCATCAGGGTCGCGATCGAAAGGAAGCACGGTCTGCCGGAGGCGACGCGGCCCGAAAGCTGGTCGAGTGCGTGATCGTAGAGTTGTTCGTCGTGGTTTTACCGCTTCCAGCGTTCGGCGTCGAACGGTGGCGGCAAGGTCTCGGCATAGTTGACCTCGTCAAACCCAACCGATTGGTAGAACCGGCCACAATTGACGAAGGAAGGCCGGTCGCAGCTGATATGGGACACGGTGTAGCCGATGCCGCTCAGTACGGACGGAAGTGTGTGCCGCACGCGTCCGCTCAGAAGATGATAGACGTAGCGGCTGTCATTGCCGAACGAGAGCGAAGAGAGGCCCGTCAGCACCGAAAACTCGGTCTGCAGCGTACTGCCGCCGAAGACGTCGACATGCAGCACGCCTGAGAGAGCGTCCGGTGGCGTGAAGAAGCGCTTAGACAGGTCATCGATCGCTATGCCGAGCCGCCTCGGGTCGAATGTCGATTCATGCAGGATCATGATGATGTGTGGCGGTCGTTCATGCGCCGGTCGGCTTGCCGGCACCGGCGGCAAGAGCGGCAACGGCTCCGGATCGATGTCGACGAAAACCGGGCGCCGCGACGGCCCGGCGCCGAACCATGAGGCGACGAAGGCGGATAGGTGAAACCGGCCGTCGGTCAGATGGTGAAAGCGAAATCGCTTCGGGCCGCCGCTTCCCCAGAGAACGCACAGATAGACAAAGGCTGCCGTGCTGAACACCGCAAGGCGCTGTGGCAGCGGTATCGCCGGTTCGGCGAGCATCCGCGCCAGGACAATCATCCCCAGGACGATGGAGATCATGGCCGAGAGGGCAGGGATCGTCATGCGCGCATGATCGGCCAGCACGCCGCGAAAGCTGCTTGCCGCGAGATGATAGATGTCACCGGCGAGGAAATTGAAGCCGAGATAGCGATGCTTCAGTTTGGAGACGATGCCGATGATCGCCGTCAGCATCAGTGCCGCCCACAAGGCGACGATGTTGCCTGGAAACAGGAGATGCGCGAGGCCGAAAAGGAGAAAGAAGGTCGCGAAGCCGAGAGGCCAGGCCGTGCGCCTGCCTTCAAGCCAGGCAACCAAAGTCGGCGCAGCCACGAGCCCCGCCGCACCGAGCCATTGCCCGACACCCAGAGATGCCAAACCCTGCATGTTCCCCCCAGGGTGCTTGCGCACCCATGTCCCGGGGCATTGTTTAGCGGATTCCGGCCGGACGGTAAACAGCGTCAGCAGGCATGCCAAAAGCCTGCTATTCCTCGAGATCCTTGCGAAACGGGGTATGTTCTTCCAGATATTCGCCCATTCGCTCCACCTCGCGCCGCTCGCGCTTGAGGTAGTCGGCCACCGCATTGCGCAGGCCGGGGTGCGAAATGTAGTGGGCGGAATGCATGGCCACCGGCCGGTAGCCGCGCGCCAGCTTGTGCTCTCCCTGCGCACCCGCCTCGACCACCTTCAGCTTGCGTTCGATGGCGAAGTCGATGGCCTGGTGGTAGCAGACCTCGAAATGCAGGAAGGGGTGATCCTCGATGCAACCCCAGTTGCGGCCGTAGAGCGCGTCGGAGCCGATGAAATTGATGGCGCCGGCCACGTAGCGCCCGTTGCGTTTGGCCATCACCAGCAGGATGTCGTCCGCCATGCGCTCGCCGATCAGCGAGAAGAACTGGCGGTTCAGATAGGGGCGGCCCCATTTGCGGCTGCCGGTGTCCGTGTAAAAGGCGTAGAAATCATCCCAGGCCTTTTCGGTCAGGTCCTTGCCGGTCAGCCAATCGATCGTGATGCCCGGGGCGAGCGCCTCGCGGCGTTCCTTCTTCATTGCCTTGCGCTTGCGCGAGGCAAGCGTGGCGAGGAAGTCGTCATAGGTCGAAAAGCCTTCGTTGAAGAAGTGGAATTGCTGGTCGGTGCGATGCAGGAAGCCTGCGGCCTCGAGCGTCGCGACGTCGCTTTCCCTGGCGAAAGTGACATGCGCCGAGGACACGCCGAGCTTGTCGGTCACCATTTTGAGGCCGGCGGCAAGCCCGGCCTTCACCGCATCCGGATCCTCGCCCTTGCCGACCAGCAGGCGAGGGCCGGTGACCGGCGTGAACGGCACAGCGCATTGCAGTTTCGGGTAATAGCGGCCGCCGGCGCGCTCGAAGGCATCCGACCAGCCGTGATCGAACACATATTCGCCCTGGCTGTGCGATTTGAGATAGCATGGGATGGCGCCCAGCAGCCTGCCTTGCGCTGTCTCCAGCCGCAAATGATGTCCCTGCCAGCCGGTGCGCCGCACGGCGCAGCCGGAATCTTCCAGTGCGCTTAAAAAAGCGAATGAAACGAGCGGGTTATAGCCATTTTCCGCATCGCCGCGCGTGGTGCCGGCAAAGCCGTTCCACTCGTCGCTGGTGAATGCGCCGATGCCCGCGGCGATGCGGATCGAATAGTCCGCATTTGCTGTTTGCCCGTCACCATCGTCGCCCTGATCCATGAGGCTTATTTAAGCTCCATCCGGGCCGCTACAAGTCACGTTTCAGACACACCGCTTAGGCGACTTTGACCAGGTCGGGTTCGAACCCTTCGAATGTCATCTGATCGGCATATTTGAAGGTYAGGTCGATCGCGGGTTGATCATGCACCGTCCAGGTGATGACAGGCATTTTGAGCTTTTCACGCACGAAGCTGACGAACGGGTTCGGCARGTCGCCSGCGGCGTAGGAGGTGAAGGAGAGTTCGTGCGCCAGCATGGAAAAATGCGCTTCGATCAGCTTGAGGTCCTTGCCGTAGGCGGTCAATCCAGCGGGAATGCCGGGCGCATGTTTCGGGAAATCGCGGATCAGCCAGTGATCGAACGACATGATCGCTGCCTTGCCCTTGTAGCGCTTGAGCATCTTGCCGACGCGCGCCACAAGGCCGTCGTCACGGCCGGGAATCCCTTTCAGTTCGACCACCATGGGCACGCGGCCATCGACGAGATCGAGCGCTTCCTGCAGCGTCGGCAAATGGTCGGCTGTGCCGCCAACCCTGAGCGCGGTCAATTCGGCCGCGCTTCGCTGCCAGACGAAGCCGTCCTGTCCGGTCAGTCTTTTCAGGTCGTCGTCATGGATGATGATGGGAACGCCGTCCGACGACAGATGCACGTCGCATTCGATGGCGTAGCCGCGTTCGGCGGCGGCGGCGAAGGCGGACAGCGTGTTTTCCCAGCGCGTCTTGTTCATGTCGTGAAAGCCGCGATGGGCAACGGGCCGGGCAGTCAGCCAGGAGAGGTCGGTCATGTCAGGCCTTCGTTCATTCGACTTCGAAGATCGCTTCGATTTCCACTGCGGCATTAAGCGGCAGGGAGGCGGTGCCGACGGCTGAACGGGCATGCTTGCCACGCTCGCCAAGGGCAGCGACCAGGAAATCGGAGGCGCCGTTGGCAACCAGATGCTGTTCGACAAAGTCCGTTGCCGAGGCGACGAAGACGGTGATCTTGACCAGGCGGCGGATTTTCTCGAGGTCGCCGAGTGCTGCCTTAGCCTGCGCCAGAATGTTGATCGCGCAGTATTTTGCCGCGTCCTTGCCGGCCGCGGTATCGACATCGCGGCCAAGCAGGCCGCTTGCCTGCAGCTTGCCGTCCTTGAGCGGCAGTTGCCCGGCGGTGAACAGCAGATTGCCTGACCTGCAATAGGGCACGTAGTTGGCGGCAGGCGCGGCGGCGGCAGGAAGCGTCACGCCGAGATCACTTAGCCGCTTTTCGATTGTTTCACTCATTGCTTTTCCCTATTGCTGGAAGGTGCTGCGCTRGCCGGGCCGAAATTGCTATTTTTGCCTCGCTTCCGCCACGACTTTTTTTAAGCTGGACCATCTTTCCCTGCGGCCTGCCATCAGCCGCGACGATCGGAGTACCTCATGCGCGCAGCGCGCCTTGCATTCCACGCCGTCCTGTTGTCGGCGGCCTTGCCGATAGTCCCCGCTTTCGCCGTGCCGGCGCTGCAGGCGCATCGCGCCGTGTATGACCTCACCCTCAACAAGGCCTCCGACCGCTCCGGCATAACAGGCATATCCGGTCGCATGGTGTACGAGTTCAACGGCTCGGCCTGCGAAGGCTATACGGTGAAATTCCGTTTCGTGACCCAGATCGTCACCAATGACAATACGCGACTGACCGACCAGCAAACGACGACTTTCGAGGACGCCGAAGGCAAGACCTTTTCGTTCGTGACCAAATCCTTTGTCGACCAGAACCTCGACAAGGAGGTCAAGGGCATCGCCACGAAAGACACGAAGGGGCTCAAGGTCGATATCGACAAGCCCGAAAAGAACAGCCTGGAACTCGCAGCCACCCAGTTTCCGACCCAGCATCTTGTAGAGCTGATCGGCAAGGCCGAGAAAGGCGAGAATTTCTACCAGACGAACCTGTTCGATGGTTCGGAGGACGCCAACAAGGTGATGGCGACCACCGTAGTCGTCGGCAAGAAGACCGAAGCCGACAAGACCGATCCGGAGGCTCCGGCGCTGGCGAAGCTCGCCACCGACAAATACTGGCCGGTCGAAATCGCTTATTTCGATGACAGCGCCCAGAATGGCGAAGAAGTGCCGGAGTACCGGATCAGCTTCAAGCTGCATGAGAACGGCATCACCCGCGATCTCACCATGGACTATGGCGACTTCTCGATGACCGGCAAGCTGGTCAATCTGTCGCTGTTCGACCAGACTAAGCCTTGCCCGGTATCGAAATAACAGGTTTGCGCAATTGAGCTGACCGCGGCGGGCTTGATGGCAGTCTATGTCGATGCGGCGATCTGGAAGTGGGCTGGCCATCGCTGGTGCCACCTGATGGCCGACGACACCGACGAGTTGCATCGCTTTGCCGCCGCGCTCGGCRTCAAGCGCTCGTCCTACCAGGGWCCGCCSAAGACATCGGCACCGCATTATGACATAACCGGCTTCGAGCGCGACCGCGCGGTGCGGCTCGGCGCCATCGAATGCAGCCGCGAGGAGATCGTCGCGATCTTCCGTCGCGTGCGGGTGCCCAATGGAAAGGCCAAGCGATGACACCAACGGCATTTCTCGCCTATTGCGCCGCCGTCACACTCGCCGCCGCCACGCCGGGGCCAGCGATGTTCGCGGTCATCACCAATGGCGTGTCGCGCGGGTTCGTTCGTGCCTTCATGGCCGGCGTTGGGGTCGCCGCCGGCGATGCCGTGCTGGTCACTCTGGCGCTGCTCGGGTTGGTGGCGCTGGCACAGACCTTCGAATGGATATTTTTGCTGCTGAAATATGCAGGTGCTGCCTACCTGATCTTTCTTGGCATCAGGATGTGGCGGGCCTCGGTCACGCAATCGAATGAGCCGCGGACGGCCGAGGCGCGACTGTCCCGGTCCTTCTTCCTTGTTGCGTCCATTGCGCTGGGCAACCCGAAGGCGATCCTGTTCCACGCCTCGATCATGCCGCTGATCCTCGATCTCGACACGCTGACGTTTGTCGATGGCCTGCTGGTGGTGGCTACCGTCATCAGCGTCAATATCGTCACAATGGGTGTCTATGCCGTCCTTGCTGGCCGGGCTTCGGGCTGGTTCACGACGCCGAAGCGCATGCGGCTGATGAACAGGTTTGCCGGCAGCGCCATGATCGGCACCGGAGCGCTGATTGCCGCACGCTGAGCGGTAGAACGCCGCCGCGCTTGCGTTTGTCGCACTTCCCCTCTATATGCCCGCTCATTCCACACACGGACTTTGGTGTCTGCCCGGGAGAAATCCGGCTGAAACCTCCGGTGGCGTTCGAGGACTTCGTCCAAAAATGCCTGTGTCCGTGGAGGCTAACCGGAAAGGAAATGAGAATGGCACTGCCTGATTTCAGCATGCGCCAGCTTTTGGAAGCTGGCATTCACTTCGGCCACCAGACCCATCGCTGGAACCCGAAGATGGCGCCCTACATCTATGGCGCCCGCAACAACATCCACATCATCGACCTCTCGCAGACGGTGCCTTTGCTGCACCAGGCGCTGAAGCAGGTTTCCGACACTGTCGCCAAGGGCGGCCGCGTGCTGTTCGTCGGCACCAAGCGCCAGGCGTCCGACATCGTCGCCGATGCGGCACAGCGCTCGGCCCAGTACTACGTCAATTCGCGTTGGCTCGGCGGCATGCTGACCAACTGGAAGACAATCTCGAACTCGATCCAGCGCCTGCGCAAGCTCGACGAGATGCTGGCCGGCGAGGCCCAGGGCCTCACCAAGAAGGAGCGCCTGAACCTCGACCGCGAGCGCGAGAAGCTCGACAAGGCGCTGGGCGGCATCAAGGACATGGGCTCGACGCCCGACCTGATGTTCGTGATCGACACCAACAAGGAAGCGATCGCCATCCTCGAGGCCAAGCGTCTCGGCATCCCGGTCGTCGCCATCATCGATTCGAACTGCGACCCGGACAAGATCGATTTCCCGATCCCCGGCAATGACGACGCGGCTCGCGCCATCCAGCTCTATTGCGACCTGATCGCCAAGGCTGCGATCGACGGCATCGCCCGTCAGCAGGGCGCGCTCGGCGTCGACATCGGCGCTTCGGTCGAAGCTCCGGTCGAACCGGCGCTCGATCCGGCTCCGGCATCGGAAGCCCCCGAGGCTTGATAATCGAAGGCCGGTAACGGCCTTCATCTTTCTCATATTTTGGCACGCTAAACAGACGCACCATCGGTACCGRTGGTGCGTCGGTGCATTTAAACAAAGAGGCGACAATGAGCATTTCGGCTGCACAGGTCAAAGAACTCCGCGACTTGACCGGCGCGGGCATGATGGACTGCAAGGCGGCGTTGACCGAGACCAACGGCAAYATGGAAGAGGCCGTCGACTGGCTGCGCAAGAAGGGCATTTCGAAGGCCGACAAGAAAGCCGGGCGCACTGCTGCCGAAGGCCTGATCGGCGTCGACAATGGCGTGCGCGAGGCCGCCGTCGTCGAGGTCAATTCCGAGACTGACTTCGTTGCCCGCAACGCCGCGTTCCAGGAAATCGTCGCCAACGTCGCCAAGGTTGCTCTCGCCTACGGCACGACGGAGGCTGTCGCTGCTGCAAAGTATCCGGGTTCGGACAAGTCGGTCACTGACACCATCAAGGACGCAGTCGGCACCATTGGCGAGAATCTGGGCTTCCGCCGCYCTGCCAAGCTGACAGTTCCGCATGGCGCGGTTGCGACCTATGTCCACAACGCGGTTGCTGACGGCCTTGGCAAGCTCGGCGTGCTGGTTGCGATCGAGACCACGGGCAACGAGCACGCCGCTAACGCCTTTGGCCGCCAGGTCGCCATGCATGTCGCCGCCACCAATCCGCTGGCGTTGACCGCCGAGCAGATCGATCCTGCCGCGGTCGAGCGTGAGAAGGCGATCTTCTCCGACCAGGCCCGCCAGTCAGGCAAGCCGGAAGCGATCATCGAGAAGATGGTCGAGGGTCGTMTGCGCAAGTTCTATGARGARGTYGTGCTYTTGAAGCAGGCYTTCGTGCTCAATCCCGACATCACCGTCGAGAAGGCGCTGAAGGATGCCGAGAAGGASATCGGCGCYCCSGCCAAGATYACCGCCTATYTGCGYTTCGCGCTYGGCGARGGCATCGAGAAGGAAGAGACCGATTTCGCGGCGGAAGTCGCGGCKGCGGTCAAGAAGTAAGCTTCCTACCGCTTTATTCCGACAGCGTTTTTCGGCCGGATGTCCGCAGGGATGTCCGGCCAATTTCTTGTGCGGTGTCGATAAAGGCCCGTAGTTTCGGCGCCATCGCCGCCCGGCGTGGAAAGTAGAGGAACAGGCCAGGTTCCTCGATTGCCGATTGCGGCAGAACCTGCACCAACCGGCCGGCTGCAAGATCCGCACGCGCCAGCGGTTCGAACATGTAAGCAAGGCCTAGTCCGGCAAGCGCCAGGTCAATCGCGGTGAGTGAATCCGTAACGATGACCGTGCCCTTCGTCTCCACAACGACATCCTTGCCGTCTTCAGTCAGATCCCAGCGATAGAGCGCACCCGAGCGAACCAGCCGGTAGCCGATGCAATTGTGGTTSGCGAGATCRGCCACRYYGYGCGGRCGGCCAYGCCGTCCGATATAGGCGGGAGAGGCGACGATGAYSGCCTTGAACGGYGGCGTMAGCCGGACCGTGACCATGTCTTGCGCAATCATTTCGCCCAGCCGGATGCCGGCGTCGAAACCTTCGCCGACAATGTCGATCAGCCCCTGGTCCGTCAGCAGTTCAATTGTCACATCCGGATAGCGTTCCGCCATCGCCGCGACCATGGGCGTCACGGCCAGGGGAATGGCGATGTTGGGAACGTTGAGCCTGAGCAGGCCCGAGGGCCGGCCCTTGACGGCGCGGATGCGGTCCATCCGCTCGGTAATGTCCTGAAGGGCAGGGGCCGCCGTCTCCACCAGCGCCTTGCCGGCTTCGGTCAGCGAAACGCTGCGCGTCGTGCGCGCRAACAGMGGCTGRCCRATSCGCTCYTCGACRAGGCGCACCGCATGGCTGACGGCTGATGGACTCATACCGAGTTCGGCTGCGGCAAGCGCAAAGCCGCCGCGCCGGGCAACGGCAATGACGACAGGCAGATGGTTAAGCAGATCCCGGTCCATTCATGCATGATATCGCATGGTCTTTGCGGACAATGCAATCTTATCGATGCCGGGGCAGCGGTCCACATTGTCGCCAACACATCGGCGCCCACACATCGGCAATCGCTGATGGCATCAAGGAGAAAAGACATGAACGCATTGAAGCACGTAACGTTTGCGGCAGGCATGGCGCTGGCGCCGGTCGATGCCGGCGGGGCGGAACCATCCGGCTGGCAAGCGCTCGCAGACGAACGCGCGGTCATCCGCATTGCCGATGCCATCGACCGCGCCGTCGACGCCCAGGATTGGAAACTGGCGCGCAGCTATTTCGCGGATCGGGTCACCGCCGATTTCAGCAGCCTGTCCGGCCAGCCTGCGGCCAACATCGCCTCCGACGATTTGATCGGCGCCTGGGCCGGCAACCTCAAGGGCAGCAAGACAAGCCTGCATCTGCGCACCAATCATCAAGTCGTTCTCGCCGCCGACACAGCGACTGTCCGGTCGAATGGCTATGCCTGGAACCGGATGGAGGGCAATGGCGACCCGCTCTGGGAAGTCTGGGGCACCTATGAGCATCACCTGACGCGCTCCGCCGCCGGCTGGAGGGTCGACGGCTTCGTGTTTCGCAAGACGCATGAGCGCGGCAACCTTTGGGTCAAGGCAACGCCTGGCCAGTGATGCCCTGGGCCAGTGACACCGCGGCATTCACCATCGAGCATTGGAAGCGATCATGACCATGACCTATTACACTCTCGGCAACAGCGGCCTCAGGGTCAGCCGGCTGGCGCTGGGCRCGATGACYTTCGGCAMSGAATGGGGCTGGGGRGCSGACMGRGAWACMGCYCGCGCSATGTTCGAYGCCTATGTCGAGRCMGGCGGCAATTTCTTYGACACSGCGGACCTCTACACCGRCGGCACSRSYGAARCCTGGCTKGGSGAATTCATCGCCGARCGGGGCCTGCGCGACACCGCGGTGATCGCCAGCAAGTTCTCCATGAACATGCAGCCCGGCAATCCGAATGCCGGCGGCAATGGCCGCAAGAACATCATGCGGGCGGTGGATGCTTCGCTGAAGCGGTTGGGCACCGACTATATCGATCTCTATCTGATGCATGTGTGGGACCAGCTGACGCCGGCCGAAGAGGTCATGCGGGCGCTGGATGATTTGGTGCGGATGGGCAGGGTGCGCCATATCGGCCTGTCCGATGTGCCGGCCTGGTATGCCGGGCGGGCACAGGCGATCGCCGAGCTGCGCGGATATGAGCCGGTTTCGGCCTTGCAGCTCGAATACTCCCTGGCCGAACGCGCGATCGAGAACGAGTTCGTGCCATTCGGCACGCGCCACGGCGCCRGCATCATGGTGTGGAGCCCGCTGGCCAGCGGGCTGCTCAGCGGCAARTAYCGACCGGCTCAGGYCGGAMAYGYKGGCCGGCTCGAYGGTTTTCGCAATWCSACSCATCCGGGSTTYCAGAARTTCASSGAGCGCAACTGGGCSATCGTGGCCGARCTCGARAAGGTCGCATCTAAGCTCGGCCGCAGYATGCCGCAGGTCGCGCTCAACTGGGCGGCGACGCAACCGGGAATCGCCACCGTCATCCTCGGTGCGACGACGCTCAGCCAGATGCAGGACAATCTTGGCGCGCTGGACTTCGAGATTCCGGCAGGGCTTCGCGACCGGCTGGAGGAGGTCAGCAGAACTCCGGCGCCGTTCCCTTATTCCTATTTCGGGCAGCAGATACAGGCGCGCGTCACCGGCGGTGCTGCAACCGGCGACAAGCCCTCCGGCTATGCATCGCCGGTGCTTGTCGAGGGCGTRGCGGCCAGTGTGTCCACCAACTGATCGATCGGGCAGGATTGCCACAAATTTCCCGGTCGGGCGCCGCGTGACATCGCGGCGCCCTTCGTGTATCCGAACCCAGTGTTTTGGGATGGTGCCTGCGTGAATGCCTGCCCGGATACCACATGCAAAATGACGAGGACCAGATGACGGTGAAGCCCCTCTACCGACGTGTCTTGTTGAAAGCGTCGGGCGAAGCGTTGATGGGCGAACAGCATTTYGGCATCGACGTSTCGGTCGTGGATCGCATCGCCGCCGACATCGCCGAGGCCCGCGCKCTGGGCATCGAGGTCGGCGTCGTCATCGGCGGCGGCAATATCTTYCGCGGCGTGGCMGTMGCCTCCAAGGGYGGSGACCGCGTCACCGGCGACCACATGGGCATGCTTGCCACGGTCATCAACTCGCTGGCGCTGCGCACCTCGCTGCACAAAATCGGCGTCGATGCCGTGGTGCTGTCGGCGATCGCCATGCCAGAACTCTGCGAGAGCTTTTCGCAACGCCAGGCAGACGCTTACATGAACCAGGGCAGGGTGGTGATCTTTGCCGGCGGCACCGGCAATCCGTTCTTCACCACTGATTCGGCCGCAGCGCTTCGCGCGGCTGAAATCGGCGCGGATGCGCTGTTCAAGGGCACGCAGGTCGACGGTGTCTACTCGGCCGACCCGAAGAAGGACCCGAATGCGACCCGTTTCGAGCGCATCAGCCATGGTGAAGTCATAAAACGCGGCCTTTCCATCATGGATACGGCTGCGATTGCACTTGCGCGCGAAAACAACATTCCGATAATCGTCTATTCGATCCACGAAAAAGGTGGTTTCGGCGATATTCTGAGGGGCGGCGGCCGCTGCACGGTCGTTGCGGACGATTGATCCGGGGCCTGATCCCGAAAAGTCGGGAAACCGGCTTTCGAAAATTGGGCTCGAAGATGGGGCTTTGCCCCAAAGCAGTGAACCCGCGTCAGACGGGTCGAGGAGACTAGGATGAGTGGTGAGTACGACGATCTCAAGCGGCGCATGGATGGGGCAATCGCCGCGTTCAAGCATGATCTGGCTTCGCTGCGGACCGGTCGCGCCTCCAGCAATCTGCTCGATGCGATCCAGGTGCAGGCCTATGGCACCTCCATGCCGATCAACCAGGTGGCCAACGTCTCGGTGCCGGAACCGCGCATGATCTCGGTGTCGGTCTGGGACAAGTCGATGGTCGGCGCCGTCGACCGCGCCATCCGCGAATCCAATCTGGGTTTCAACCCGATCGTCGACGGCACCAATCTCCGGATCCCACTGCCTGAGCTCAACGAGCAGCGCCGCAAGGAACTGGTCAAGATCTCGCATGGCTACGCCGAGAACGCTCGTGTCGCCGCGCGCCATGTGCGCCGCGACGGCATGGACTTCCTGAAGAAGGCGGAGAAGGACGGCGACATCAGCGAAGACGATCAACGCAAGCGTTCCGACCAGGTCCAGAAGCTTACCGACGAAACGATCAGCACCATCGATCATCTGCTTTCCGACAAGGAAGCTGAAATCATGCAGGTTTAGGGTTGGCCGCCGGCTGACCCGAAAGCGAGATCATGACAACGCCCGCGCATGTCGCGATCATCATGGATGGAAATGGACGCTGGGCCAAAGCGCGCGGCATGCCGAGGCTTGCCGGTCATCGCGCCGGCGTCGAGGCCTTGCGCAAGACGGTGCGCGCGGCACCGGATCTCGGCATCTCCTTCCTGACCGTCTACGCTTTCTCGTCGGAAAACTGGTCGCGGCCGAARTCCGAAGTCAGCGACCTGATGGGWCTGCTGAAGCTGTTCATCCGTCGTGACCTGGCCGAACTGCACCAGAGCGGCGTGCGGGTCAGGATCATCGGCGACAGGGCAGGGCTGCAGGCCGACATMAGAGGSCTGCTCGACGAGGCCGAATCRCTSACCGCYSGCAACGARGCGCTGACSCTGGTCATCGCCTTCAACTATGGCGGRCGCGACGAGATCGTTCGCACAGCGCGCAAACTCGCCTTGGCCGTGGCACGCGGCGAAATCGACGCCGAATCGATTTCAGCCGAAAGCTTTGCCGGCGGTCTCGACACGCAAGGCATTCCCGATCCGGAGCTGGTCATACGCACCAGCGGCGAGCTTCGCCTGTCCAACTTCCTGTTGTGGCAGGCTGCCTATAGCGAGCTCGTCTTCCTGCCTTGCTATTGGCCCGACTTCAGCCGCGAGCACCTCGCCGAGGCACTGCGCGAATTTGCCGGTCGCGAGCGCCGCTTTGGCGCATTGGGCCCGCAAGACGTCGCTTCGCGACCGGCCGCGGGATGAGCAACCTTCAGCTCCGCGTCATTTCAGCGGTCGTGCTTGCCGTCATCGCCCTTGGCCTGACCTGGCTTGGCGGCCTGCCTTTCCGACTGCTGTGCGCAGCCATGTCGGCGATGATCTTTTACGAGTGGACACGCATGTCGCGGCCGGCTGCTGCCAATGGGCTGGGCTTCCTGCCGGAGGCGCTGGTCGTCGTTTTCATCGGCGCCTTGATTGCCGGGTTTCCTGCCTTCTGGCTGCTGTTGCTTGTCGTTATTCTGATTGCCGCAACGGCGATAGCCGCCCGGGTTCGCAAGACCGGGCAGTGGGAKGCGAGYGGTCTTGCCTACGCCAGCGTGTCCGGCCTGTCGCTTGCCCTGCTGCGCGATGGCGACCATTCGGGCCTCATCGCCATCCTGTTCCTGTTCGCGGTCGTCTGGGCGACCGACATTTTTGCCTATTTCGTCGGGCGCGCCGTCGGCGGCCCCAAACTGGCGCCATCGATTTCGCCGGGCAAGACGCGCAGTGGCGCGCTCGGCGGCGCTGTCGGTGGTGTTGTCGCCGGGGTTATGCTGGCAGCTGCCGCCGGTGCCGGCAATCTTGCCTTGCTTGGTCTTGTGGCGCTTGTGCTTTCAATCGTCGCCCAGGCCGGCGACCTGTTCGAATCCTGGGTCAAACGGCGGCATGGCCGCAAGGATTCGGGCGTGCTCATTCCTGGCCATGGTGGCGTCATGGACCGTGTCGACGGGCTTGTCGCGGCGGCTCTCGCCCTATACGTCATTGGCTGGATTTCGGCGGGCGCTGATCATCCGGCACAGGGGCTGTTTCCGATTTGAATGATGTCGTTCCACGATCTGATGTGGGCGTGCCTTGGATTCGCCTGGATTGCTGTCACAGTCACGGCGCGACTGCGGAAGAATTTGAGGGCTTGAGTTGAACGGGATTCTTCACGCGATTTTCAGCACGGACGGCTTGCTTCTCGGCACACTCGTGCCGTTCCTCTTCGTCCTGACCGTGGTGGTGTTCGTCCACGAAATGGGCCACTACCTGGTCGGCCGCTGGTGCGGCATCGGGGTCAAGGCCTTCTCGATCGGCTTCGGCCCCGAACTCATCGGCTTCAACGACAGCCATGGCACGCGTTGGAAGCTCTGCGCCATACCGCTTGGCGGCTATGTCAAATTTGTCGGCGACATGAACGCCACCTCCAGCCAGCCGACGCCGGATGAGCTGGAAACGCTAACCGACGATGAGCGCAAGGTTGCCTTCCACACCCAGGCTATCTGGAAGCGCGCGGCGACGGTGGCGGCCGGGCCTCTGTTCAATTTCCTGCTGGCGATCGTCGTCTTTGCCGTCCTGTTTTCCACCTATGGTCGTTATGTCGCTGAGCCCATGGTGGCGGAAGTCACGGCAGACAGTCCGGCGGCGAAGGCAGGCATCCTGCCCGGCGACCGATTCGTCAGCGTCGACGGCAGCAAGGTCGAAACCTTTGGCGATGTGCAGCGGCTGGTCTCTGGCCGCGCCGGCGATACCATCACCTTTGTCATGCTGCGCGATGGCAAGGAAGTCACGGTGACCGCGACCCCGCAGTTGATGGAGCAGCAAGACGCGCTCGGCAACAAGATCAAGGTCGCGGTGATCGGCGTCGTCAACAACAAGGAACTCGGCCAGCCCCGTCTTGTCACCTACACACCGGTTGGGGCCGTTGCTGCGGCGGTTGAGGAAACGGGCCACGTCATCTCGCGCACCGGCCAGTTCTTGCAGCGTTTCGCCGTCGGGCGCGAGGACAAGTGCCAGTTGGGCGGTCCCGTCAAGATCGCAGACATGGCTGGCAAGGCGGCCAAACTGGGTTTCGAATGGCTGGTGCAGCTCGTCGCGCTGCTGTCCGTGGGCATCGGTTTTCTAAACCTTTTGCCGATTCCCCCCCTCGACGGCGGTCATCTCTTGTTCTACGGGGTGGAGGCCGTCATCCGCCGGCCGGTGTCGGAACGGATGATGGAAATGGCCTATCGGGCCGGTCTGCTTCTGGTCTTGTGCTTCATGGGATTCGTGTTCTGGAACGATCTGTTTGGG